>JAEXGP010000135.1 GCA_023450775.1 Actinomycetes bacterium
GAACAGGTACTCCGACATCGCCAGGCTCCGCAGCCGGCCCATGTCGAACGCCGTCTGCACGCTGTCGAGCATGACCGTGAGGTTGCCGAGGTCGCCCAGGTGGAACGCCTCGATGTCGGACACCACCTCCTCGGACGGCCACGACTCCACGACCACCCCGTCGAGCGGCGGTGCTCCGGGCGACACCGGGTGCACGATCGAGTTGCGCACGTAGCGCAGCCGGGGCTGCACCCGCTCCGACATCGGCGACTGGTGGCCGTACCAGAGCTCGCGGAACGTGCGCGGGTCGAGCGTCGGGTTGCGGTGGACCAGCGCGAGCGTGACCAGGCCGGGGGAGCGGTCGCCGTCGGGCCAGTCCCGGAGCTCGCCGCGACGCTGACCGAACTCGCTCCACAGCGACTCGGTCACCAGGTAGGCGTCGTTGCGGATCCCGACCGCGCCGGCTGCGGCCTGCGCGTCGCCGGCCAGGTCGTGCGCCGGCACCCAGTAGGCGATGCCGGCGCGGACCGGGAGCTCGCCGCCCGGGCACGGCATGGGTCCCGGGATGCCCACGCGGTCGTCGGCCAGGTGGATGCTGATGCCCGACGCTCCCGCGGCGATCAGCTCCGGGACGACGCGCTCGAGGACCTCGGCCCGCAGATCGGCGCCGTCGCGGTCCTCCCGCTCCCGCACCACGTGCACCAGCTTCTCCATGTGGGCCCCCTCGGTGAGCGGCGGTCGTCGGGTGCGACGCCGGCGGTCAGGTCGTGTAGTCGGCGTTGATCCGGACGTAGCCGTCGGTGAGGTCGCAGCCGTAGACGGTCCACGCCCCGTCCGCGATCCCCAGGTCCACGCCGATCAGCACCTCGTCCGACCGGAGGTAGTCCTCCAGCGCGGCCAACCCGTCGGGGCCGGGATCGGTCGGGTACACCTCGGCGTCGCCGAAGCGGACCCGCACCCGCTCCTGGACGATGTCGGTGTCCTCGGAGCACTTGCCGATCGCCATCACGACCCGGCCCCAGTTGGGGTCCGCGCCGTGCACGGCGGTCTTGACGAGGGGGGAGTTCACGACCGCCTTGGCCACGCGCCTGGCCTGGGCGTCGTCCCGGGCGCCGGTGACCCGGACGACGAGCAGCGTCTCCGCACCCTCGCCGTCGGCGGCGAGCTGGCGCGTCAGGTCCAGGCACACCTGGCCGAGCGCGGCCTCCAGCTCGGCGGCGTCCACCGGGCCCGCCGCGCCGCTGGCGAGGACCGCGGCGGTGTCGGACGTGGACGTGTCGGTGTCCACGCTGAGGCTGTTGAACGTCCGCTCGACCACGCGGCGGAAGGCGGCGTCCAGCGTGGCGGCGTCCACCTGCGCGTCGGTGAGGACGAAGGCGAGCATGGTCGCCATGTCCGGTTCGATCATGCCCACGCCCTTGGCGATGCCGACGACGCTCGCCGTGCCGGACCCGGCCGGGAGCGTGGCGTGCGCGACCTTGGGGTGGGTGTCGGTGGTCATGATGCCGGTGGCGGCGGCGAGCGCACCGGTGCGGTCGAACGGGCCCCGCAGACCCGCGAGGTGGGTGCGGATCCGGTCCATGGGGTAGGGCCGGCCGATCACGCCGGTGGACGCGACGAGCACGTCGGACGGCTCTGCGCCGATGGCGGCGGCCACGCCGGCGGCCAGCTCCTCGGCGTCGGCCAGGCCGCGCGGCCCGGTGGCGACGTTGGCGTTCTTGGAGACCACGACGATCGCCCGCAGCTCGCCGTCGGCGGCGTGCCGGCGCGACACCTCCACGCTCGGACCCGCGAAGCGCGACCGTGTGAAGACGGCCGCCGCCGTGCACGGCCGGTCCGCCGCGATCACCACGAAGTCGTCGGTGTCGTCCTTGATCCCGACGTTCGCCACGTGTGCCGCGAACCCCGCGGGGAGCGTGACGTCCTCGACCGCAGCGGGGGCGATGTCATGGGTGGCGGCGCCGTCCATCGCCAGGATCATGGCAGAACCGGGGGGATGGCAGAATCCGGATTCGCCACGGCCGGTGCGACGTCCGGCTCCGACGACCAGGGGGTCCCCATGACCGACGCCGACGCGGGGCGGTCCGCGACATCGCTGCACGGCCGCCGGGTGCTCGTCACCGGCGCAGCGCAGGGCCTCGGCGAGGCCATCGCCGCCCGGATCGTGGACCTGGGCGGGCAGGTGCTGATCGCGGACGTGCTGGTGGACGCCGGCGTGGCGGCCGCCGAGCGCCTGGGCGACGCGGCCCGGTTCCGGGAGCTCGACGTGACCTCGGCCGAGGGGTGGGACCGGGTCGTCGAGGCGGCCGACGACGAGTTCGGCGGCCTGGACGGCCTGGTCAACAACGCCGCCATCCTGCACATGGGCCTGCTCGAGGACATGGAACCCGAGCGGATCGGACGCCTGGTCGACGTCAACCTGGTCGGCCCCATGCTCGGGATCCGGGCGGTGGCGCCGGTGCTGCGCAGCGCGGGCGGTGGCTCGATCGTGAACATCTCGTCGATCGGCGGCCTGGAGGGCATGAACTCGACGGTCGCCTACAGCTCGTCCAAGTGGGGCGTGCGCGGGCTGACCAAGGCCGCGGCGATCGAGTACGGGCGCGACCGCATCCGCGTGAACGCGGTCTGCCCCGGCATGGGCAACCCCGAGATGTTCACGCCGTTCCTCGACCAGTTCGACCTGGAGCTCTACCTCCGCTCCGCGCCCCAGGTGCCGTACCAGGAGCAGGGTCGCCCCCGGAACGTCGACATGTACGACGTGGCCGAGATGGTGGTGTGGCTGCTCTCGGACGCGGCGCGGGGCTGCAGCGGCGCCGACTTCGCGGTCGACGCGGGTTGGACCGCCGGCACCTACGCCCCCGGGCTCCCGGGGTTCTGAGCGGCGGGGCGCTCGGCGTCATCGGCCCGGACGGCGGGTAGCGTCGCCGCATGGAACGCCACGCCACCGCCCTCCAGGTCGCCGCCGCCATCCGCTCCCGGGAGGTCAGCCCCTCCGAGGTGCTCGAGCACTACCTGGCGGAGGTCGACCGGCTCGACCCGGTCCTGAACGCGTTCTGCCTGCGCGACGACGAGCGGGCCCGGGCCGAGGCCAGGGCGGCGGACGACGCCGTCGCGGCCGCGGGTCGCGACGGCACCGAGCTGGCGCCGTTCGCCGGCGTGCCGATCCCGATCAAGGACCTGTACGACGTCGAGGGCTGGGTGACCGGGCACGGCTCCCGGGCGGTGCCCGACGTGCCGGCTCCCGAGGACGAGTTGTCGGTGCAGCGGCT
The DNA here is from genome assembly GCA_023450775.1 of Actinomycetes bacterium. Taxonomy (GTDB): domain Bacteria; phylum Actinomycetota; class Acidimicrobiia; order Acidimicrobiales; family Microtrichaceae; genus Dermatobacter. Next base: position 3,249 of record JAEXGP010000135.1, read on the forward strand.
GCGCAGCGCCGGGTTCGTGCTCATGGGCAAGACCACGACACCGGAGTTCGGCGCCATCTCCTGCACCGAGTGCGCCCGCACCGGCATCACCCGCAACCCCTGGAACACCGACCACACGCCGGGCGGCAGTTCGGGCGGCGCGGCGGCGGCCGTCGCCTCGGGCATGGCGCCGGTCGGTCATGCGTCCGACGGCGGCGGATCGATCCGGATCCCGTCGTCCTGCAACGGCCTGGTCGGGCTGAAGCCCTCCCGCGGCCGGGTCACCAGCCGGGTCGCGGACATCGTCGGCGCATCGACCAACGGCGTGGTCGCCATCGACGTCGCGGACGCCGCGGCGCTGCTCGACGTGCTCGGACCGCTCGACCCGGGCGCGTGGAACGTGGCGCCCCCGTCGCCGCGCCGCTACGCGGACGAGGTGGGCGTGGCGCCGGAACGGCTCCGGGTGCGGCTGTGCGTGGACAACGCCCTCGGCATGCCCGTCGACCCGGAGTGCGCCGAGGCGGCGCGCTCGGTCGCCGACACGCTGTCTGACCTGGGCCACGAGGTGAAGGAGGCGCCGCCGATCTGGCCCGACGCCGGCCAGTTCCTGGAGCACTTCGTGACCATCTGGAACACGTTGTCGGTGCTGGTCCCGCTCACCGACGAGGCGCTGCTCGAGCCCCAGAACGCCGCGGCCTTCGCGGCGTCCCGGCTGACCGACGCCTTCGCCCTGATCGGCGCGGAGGCTGCTCTCCAGCAGGCGTCGCGGGGCTTCACCGCCCAGTTCGGCCCCGGCGGCGACTTCGACGTGCTGGTCGGGCCGACCATGTCGGTGCTGCCGCCCGAGGCGGGCACGATCATGGCCGGGGTCGAGGAGATGCCCGAGGCGCCGGTGATGAACGGCGTGCCCATGGCGTGCTACACGGCGTTGTTCAACGCCAGCGGCCAGCCGGCGATCTCGGTGCCGGCGCACGTGTCGTCCTCGGGTCTGCCGGTCGGCGTCCAGATCGCGGCCGCGCCGTGGCGAGAGGACGTGCTGATCCGGCTGGCGTGGCAGCTGGAGCAGGCTCGGCCGTGGGCGTCGCTGCCGGTGCTGTGACCGCAGCCCCGGGCCCGTCGGTCGCCGAGCGGTTCGGGCTCACGGTGCTCGGCCCCGACCGGTTCGGGGCGGTGTCGCTCGGCCGGCGTGTGGAGCTGCGCCTCCTCCACGACGTGCGCGAGATGGCGCCGCTCGAGGCGTTGCAACGCGAGGTGATGGGCGCGACGGACCTGGACGTGTACGGCCGCGCGTCGCTGGTGGTCGTGCCCGACTCGGGGGGCCACGTGATTGCCGCGTTCGTGGCCCCGACCGACGCAACGGTCGACGGCGCAGTCGTCGGTGGGGCTGACGGCGGGACCGGCGAGCCCGAGCTGGCCGGCGCGCTGATCGGCTTCGGGGGCTGGCGGGCGCCGGCCGACGGGCGACCCGGCGTGCCGCGGATCGTGTCGGACTGGATGGGCGTGCGGTCGCAGTTCCGCTCCGCCGGGCTCGGTGCCCTGCTGAAGCGGGCGCAGGCCGCCGTCGCGCTCGACGCCGGTTTCGAGGAGGTCGTCTGGACCGTCGACCCGCTCCGGGCCGCCAACGCCCGGTTGAACCACGGCGTGCTCGGCGCCGTCGGCGTGGCCTACGAGGTCGACCGCTACGGCAGCGACTACGCCGCCGGCCTGTACGGCGGGCTGCCGAGCGATCGCCTGGTCGTGCGCTGGGGGATCGCCGAGCCGGCCGTGCAGGACCACATCGCGGCACCCCCGGCGCTGCGGACCGTCGACGAGATCCGCAGCCTGGACGATCGCCGGGCCGCTGGTGGCGAGCACCCCATGTCGGGCTTCGTGGAGATCCCGCCCGACGTCGACGCCCTCCTCGCCGCGGACCCGGGCGCGGCACGCCGCGAGCGGGAACGGGTGCGGGCGGAGGTGCAGCGGGCGTTCGCGGCCGGCGCAACGGTTCGGGGCTTCGCATCCGCGGGACGGGCCGGGCGCCCCGCGCTGGTGCTCGGCCCGTCGCTCGAGCCGGCGACGGCCTCGGACCCGACGGTGGCAGGGACGCCGCGATGACCTCCTCCGGGTCGATCGTGCGGTCGCTCGAGGTGTTCCCGCTGCGCCTGCGCCTGCGCGAGCCGTTCGCGGTGGCGTACGCCACGGTCGACACCTCCGACACGGTGCTCGTGCGGCTGACCACAGAGGACGGCACCGAGGGGTGGGGCGAGGCCACCCCGGACGAGCACGTGACCGGCGAGACGTACGCCGCCGCGCTGGCGGCGCTGCGGGAGGTGCTGGCACCGGCGGTCGTCGGCGCGGACGTCGAGCGGCTCGACGAGCTGGTCGGGGAGTCCGACCGGATCGCCCCGGCCACCCCCGCGGCCCGTGCCGCGGTCGACATCGCGGCCCACGACGCCGCCGCGCAGCGGGCGGGCCTGCCGCTGCACCGGTTCCTGGCGCGGCGGATCGGCGCGGACGCCGGCAAGGACCACCTGCAGATCTCCCGCGTCGTGAGCATGCTCGACCCCGAGCGGATGGCGGCCGCCGCGTCGCGGCACGTCGCTGCGGGGTTCTCCACGGTGAAGCTGAAGGTGGGGGAGCCCGAGCGGTGGGAGCTGGACGTCGAACGGGTGGCGGCGGTCCGTGCCTCGGTCGGCCCGGCGGTCGGCATCAAGGTCGACGCCAACCAGGGCTGGCGTGTGCCCGACGTGGCGGTCGCGGCGCTCGAGGCGATGGCGGCGAGCCGGCCGCTCTACGTGGAGCAGCCGGTCGAGCGTCGCGACATGGAGGGGCTCGCCGAGGTGCACCAGCGCGTGCCGGAGGTGGCGATCATGGCGGACGAGGCCGTGTGCGACGAGCGCGACGTGGCGCGGCTGGTGGAGCTCGGTGCCGCGGACCTGGTGAACCTGAAGCTCATGAAGACCGGCGGTCTGCACCACGCGATCCGGGCGGACGCGATCGCCGCTGCGGCGGGCGTCGGCACGCAGATCGGCACGATGGTCGAGAGCTCGGTGGCCTCGGCGGCGGGGCTGCACCTGGCGATGGCGCTCGCCAACGTCGGCACGGTCGAGATGGGCGGCCCGCTGATGATCGCGGACGACGTGGGCGACCTGGTCCGCCGCTACGACGGCGAGCGGATCACGCTCACCGACCGCCCCGGCCTGGGCATCACCCTCGACACCGCCCGCATCACAGGGACATAGGGGTGCACGGCGACATCCCGGCGTCCTTCGATGCGCGAGCGCGATCCGCGCCAGGGGATCAGGCGCCGAAGGCCGGCGGCGGCAGTCCGACGCGGGTGAGCGCCGCCACGGTGGCGTGGAGCGGCAGGCCGATCACCGTGGTCGGATCGCCGTCGACCGACTCGACGAGGGCGGCGCCCTGGCCCTGGAGCGCGTAGGCGCCGGCCTTGTCCATGGGCTCGCCGCCGGCGACGTAGCCCGCCAACCGCTCGGGGTCGGCCGGCCCGAACGTCACGAGCGCGGCGGCGACCAGGTCCTCGGGCTCGCCGTCTGCCGCGACCACCCGCACCGCGGTCAGCACCGTGTGCGTGCGGCCGGCGAGCGACCGGAGCATCCTCAGCGCGTCGACGGCGTCGGCCGGCTTGCCCAGGATCTCGCCGTCGACGACCACGCACGTGTCGGCCGCCACGACCACGAGCCCGGGTTCCCAGACCGCGTCGGCCTTGGCCGCCGCGACCCGGGCGGCATACGCGGCCGGTTGCTCGCCGTCGAGCACCGTCTCGTCCACGTCCGCGATCCGCACGTCGGGCTCGTAGCCGACACGCCCGAGCAGCTCGGCCCGGCGCGGCGACGCCGAGGCCAGCACC
>JAEXGP010000161.1 GCA_023450775.1 Actinomycetes bacterium
GGGGTGTGCTGGGCGCGCTCGAGTCCGCGCTGGCGCTGGCGGTCGACCACGTCAACGGGCGCGAGCAGTTCGGCCGGCCGCTGGCCCGGTTCCAGGCGGTCCAGTTCCAGGTGGCCGACGCCGCGGTCGCGGTCGCCGGCCTCCGGGAGCTGTGCGCCTTCACGCTGTGGCGGATCGCCACCGGAGCCGAACGGGCCCGTGCGGACGTGCTGTCGCTGCGGCTCCACGCGCTCGACGTCGCCCGGCCGGTGCTGCGCACGTGCCAGCAGCTCCACGGGGCAGCAGGGTTCTGCGACGAGTACGACGTCTCGCTGCTGGTGCGCCTGGTGCAGCCGGCGCTGCGGCTCCCCGCCGGCGCCGAGCGGACCGCCGAGCTCCTGGCCGACGCCATCGACGTCGACGGGTACGCCGGGCTCTTCGACCACGGGCACCGGTGCGGATGACCACCTTCACCGGCCCCGACCTGGCGTCGATCGCCGGCGTGGGCGCGCTGACGCTCGGGGGCTTCCTCGACGAGGTCGTCACCCGCTCGGGCCCCGACGAGGCGCTCGTGCTGGACGACGCGCTGCAGGGCGGGCGGACTGTCCGCTGGAGCTACGACCGGCTCGGCGAGGAGTCGGCGCGGATCGGTCGGGCCCTGCTGGCCTCGGGCGTGGGCCCCGGGGACCACGTGGCGGTGGTCATGGGCAACCGGCCCGAGGCGGTCGCCGCCCTGTTCGGCGCCGCCATGGCCGGCGCGGTCGTGGTCCCGCTGTCCACGTTCGCCACCGTCGCCGAGCTCGAGCGCATGCTCGCCCTCGTGCCGCCGCGCGTGGTGCTCACGCAGACCCGGCTGGCCGGACGGGCGCTGGGCCGGGACGTCGCGTCGATCCCGGGACGTCCGGGAACCCTCGCCGTGCTCGGTGAGCCCAGCTGGGTGGAGCTCCTCGACCGGGCCGGTGGCGTGGACGCCGCGGACCTCCGCCGCCGCAGCCGCGGGGCCGCGCCCGACGACACGGCGCTCGTGATCTTCAGCTCCGGCACCACGAGCGGGCCCAAGGCGATCCTGCACGGCCACCGTGCCGCGACCCTCCAGTTCTGGCTCGAGGCCCAGGTGTTCGGTCGGGACCACGGCACCCGCATGTACTGCGCGCTGCCGATGTTCTGGACCGCCGGGCTGAACACCGCCATGGGGGCCACGCTGGCGGCGGGAGGGTGCTGGGTCATGCAGGAGGTGTTCGAGGCGGGACCCGCCCTCGCGCTGATGTCGCGCGAACGGGTGACGGAGCCGTACACATTGCCGCACCAGACCGCGGCGCTGGCCGAGCTCCCCGAGTGGGCGTCGTCCGACCTGTCGGCGATGACCAAGGTGTTCGGACGGTCCGCGTTCGCCCGCCATCCGTCGGTGCACGGCGATCCCGGTTGGATCGCGCCCGTGGGCTACGGGCTGTCCGAGACGTGCTCGTCGGTCAGCGCCCACCGGAGCGACACGCCGCGCGAGGTGGCGAGGACCGGTCACGGCGCGTTGCTGCCAGGCGCCCGCCTGCGGGTCCTCGACGCCGACGGCCGGGCGCTGCCCGCGGGTGAGGAGGGGGAGCTGGCCGTCGGCGGGGCAACGCTCATGCAGCGCTACGTCGGCGCCACCCGGGCGGAGTGCCTGGACGCCGACGGGTTCCTCCACACCGGCGACACCGGGCTCATGGACGCCGCGGGGATCCTGCACTTCTCCGGCCGTCGCACCGAGATGATCAAGACCGGTGGCGCCAACGTCGCCCCGGCCGAGGTCGAGGTCCAGCTCCGAGCCTTCCCGCCGGTGAAGCTCACCCGCGTGCTCGGCGTCCCCGACGACGAGCTCGGCCAGGTCGTCGTGGCCTGCGTGGTCTGCAAGGACGGGCAGCGGACCACGGCCGACGAGGTCCGCTCGTTCCTGCGCGACCGGATCGCGCCCTACAAGGTGCCGCGCCGGGTGGTCTTCCTGGCCGAGGACGAGGTGCCGATGACGACCGCCGGCACCAAGGTGCGCGACGAGCTGCTGCTCGGGATCGTCCTCGATCGCCTCGCGGACCCACGCGCCGGCGATGGTGCGGGTGGCCGACCGACCGCGGCGCTGCCGCCGCTCGAGACCACGGGAGAGCGATGACCACCACCGATGCACCGCCGCCCGACGTCGACGACGGGCTCGACGTCTCCGACCTGGACCGGCACATGGGCGTGCCCATGGAGCCCGGCAAGCTCAAGGAGCCGGTGGTCACCAACGACATCCGACGCTGGGTGCAGGCGATGCACTACCCCAACCCGTTGCACTACGACGACGTCTGGGCCGCGGACAGCAGGTTCGGACGGATCGTGGCGCCCCAGTCGTTCACGGTCGCCTGCGACACCAGCCACGGCTGCTCGCCGGCCCAGGTCGGCCGGATCCCCGACTCGCATCTCATCTTCGGCGGCGACGAATGGTGGTTCTTCGGTCCTCGGGTCCTGCCGGGTGACCGGATGGTGTGCCACCGGATGCCGTTCGACTACCGCGTGACCACCACGAGGTTCGCGGGTCCGACGTGCTTCCAGCGCGGCGACACCCTCTACATCAACCAGCGCGGCGAGCGCGTGGCGCTGCAGCGGTCCACCTCCATCCGCTACAAGGTGCGGGCCGCCAAGGAGCAGCGGATGTTCTCCGAGCCGCGGGAGCCCGACTGGACCGACGACCAGCTCGCCGGTCTGGAGGAGCGCAAGGGCGCGTTCATCGCGCAGATCCAGGAGCTGGGCCACGACCCCCGGCACTGGGAGAGCGTGTCGGTCGGCGACCGGCTCGCCGAGCACGTGATTGGTCCCCACAGCCTGGCGAGCTTCGCCACCGAGTGGCGGGCCTACCCGATGACCGTCTGGGGCGCGACGGCCAAGGGCCCCACGACCGTGCGGGCCGAGGCGCTGGGCTACACGCGGGAGATGGCCGGGTTCGAGGGCGACCGGCGCATGGAGCGCGTGAACCCCGAGCTCACCGACGGCGCCTACTACGGGCCGTCCCGAGGTCACCTCCAGCCCCGCTGGGCCCAGCACGTGGGCATGCCCAGGGGCTACGGGTACGGCGCGTCGATGGGCGCCTGGATCATCGACTACGTGTCGGGCTGGGCGGGGGAGTGGGGGACGGTCGTCCACTCGAGCGCCAGCTACCGCAGCCCGGCGTTCACCGGCGACGCCACGTTCCTGTCGGGTGAGGTCGTGTCGACCGACGTCGAACGACGCCGCCACGTGGTCACGGTCTCGGTCGAGATGCGCAACCAGGACGACGCGAAGATGGCGACGGCCACGCTCCGGGTGCAGCTGCCGAGCGTGGGGGCGGAGTGAGCGCGGCGGGCGGCCGCACGATCCTGTCGACCGCGCCGTTGCGCGGCCCGTCGGTGCAGGACCTCCGCTCGTTCGGTGAGCTGGTCGTGGATCCCTGGCTCGACCACCAGCCGCTCCGGCTCTACTCCGCGCCGGAGCTGGCCGCGCGGGCCGACGAGCTCGGCGCGTCGGTGCTCATCTGCGAGGCCGACCAGTGCGAGGGCCCGGTGCTCGAGCTCGGGCTCGAGGCGATCGGCTCCACACGCGGGGATCCGACGAACGTCGACGTGGACGGGGCCACCCGGCACGGGATCCCCGTGCTGCGCGCCCCGGGGCGCAACGCGGACGCCGTCGCCGAGCTCACCGTGGCGCTGCTGCTCGCCGCCACCCGGCGGATCGTCGCCGCCGACCGCGACGTGCGCACCGGGCAGGTGTACCGGGACGGCTCCATCCCGTACCAGCGCTTCCGCAGCTGGCAGATCGCCGGCCGCACGGTCGGGATCGTGGGACTGGGCGCGGTCGGGCGGGCCGCGGCCTGGCGCTTCGAGGGCCTGGGCCTGCGCGTGATCTCCGCCGACCCGTTCGCCCCCGACGCGACCCACGACCTGGACGACCTGCTCGCCGAGGCGGACGTGGTGTCCATGCACGCGGCGGTCACGCCGTCGACCGTCGGGCTGATCTCGGCCGACCGGATCTCCCGCATGCGACCGGGCGCCGTCTACCTGAACACCGCGAGGGCGGCGCTGCACGACCTCGACGCGCTCACCGGGGCGCTCGGATCGGGAGCGATCGGGGCGGCGGGACTCGACCACTTCGAGGGCGAGCACCTCGGGCCGGACCACCCGCTGGTCCACATGGACAACGTGGTGCTCACGCCGCACATCGGTGGGGCCACCTTCGACACCGAGGTCCACCACACCACGTCGATGGCGGACGGCCTCGGCGCGCTGTTCCGGGGCGAGGTGCCCTCGAACCTCGCCAACCCCGAGGTCATGGACCGTGGGTGACGCGCCGGCCTCGCCCACGACCACGCCCGACGCGGTGCTGGTCGCGGCCAAGGAGATGCTGCGGACCGGGCTGGTCGAGGGCACGTCGGGCAACATCTCGGGCCGGCTGCCGGGCGGATTGGTGTGCCTCACCCCGTCGTCGGTGGCGTACGAGACGATGACGCTCGACGACCTGGTCGTGGTGGACCTCGAGGGGGAGGTGGTCCGCGGACACCGGTCGCCGACGACCGAGAAGGACCTGCACCTGGCGGCGCTGCGCCGCTACCCCGAGCTCGGCGCGGTCATCCACACGCACGCGGTGCACGCCACGATGTTCGCCCTGGCCCACGAGCCGATCCCGGCCGTGATCGAAGAGGTCGTCGTGTACGTCGGGGGCGACGTCCCCTGCTGCGAGTACCGGGGGACCGGGACGGCCGAGCTGGGCGAGGAGGTGGCGTCGCGCCTGGCCGATCGGGGCGCGGCGCTCCTGGCCAACCACGGGCTCGTGACCTGCGGGTCGTCGCCGGGGCAGGCGCTGCACCACGCGGCGCTCGTCGAGCGCACCGCGCGGATCGTCTGGGGTGCCCGGGCGATGGGCGCGGTCATCCACTCCCTCCCCGAGAAGGTGAACCGCGACATGGCCGGGGTGTACCGCTTCATGCGGTCGAACCCGTGACCGGCGAGCCGGCGGCCGGCGGCCGGCGAGACGCGCGGGCGACCTGCTCAGGGCCGTCGTGCCACGGCCGCGT
>JAEXGP010000181.1 GCA_023450775.1 Actinomycetes bacterium
GCTACGCCCCGTGCAGCGCGGCCACCAGCTCCGAGAGCAGGTCGTCGCCCATGGCGTACGGCATGTAGATGCACACACGGGAGCAGTGCCCGGCGTACCGGCGCCGCACCTGCTCGGCCACCTCCGACGGCGTGCCCCGCACCGCGACCGTGGCCAGCAGCTCGTCGTCGATCAGCTCGCCGAGGGCGTCCCAGCGGCCGTCCCGCGTCATCCGCTGGGCCTGCGGCTGGAGCTCGCCGCGAGCGGCCAGCTCGAACACCGGGCGGTACGACGGCGTGGACACGTAGAAGCCGAGCAGGGCCCGGCACCCGGCGTCGGCGGCCGCCTGCTCCTCCGGGTTCCGCCCGCAGCACACGATCAGCTCGGGCAGGACCTCCAGCGGGCCGAGCCGTTCGCTGCGGTCCTCGAGCCCCCGCTCCACCGCCGGCAGCGTCCACTCCTGGAAGAACCGCTCCGAGGTCACCGGCATGACCGCGAGCGAGTCGGCCACCTCGGCCGCGAGCGCGGTCAGTCGAGGTCCCAGCGCACCGACCGCCAGGCGCGGCGGCCCGACGGGATGCGGCTGCGGGGAGAACATCGGCGACATCTTCGTGTGGGTCCGGAACGGGCCCCGGTGGTCGAGCGGCTCGCCGTGCTGCCACGTGCGGAACACCGCCCGCACCGCCTCGACCGTGTCGCGCATGCGCTCGACCGGCCGCTCGAACTCCACGCCGAAGCGCCGCTCGATGTGCGGGCGGACCTGCGTGCCGAGACCCAGCGTGCAGCGGCCGCCGGACAGCACGTGCAGGTCCCACGCGGCGTGCGCCATGTGCACGGCGTTGCGCGGGAACGCGATCGCCACGTTCGTCATGACCGACAGGTCGGTGGCCTGCGCGGCCAACGCGAGCGGGATGAACACGTCGTGGGGACCCTCGAACGTGAAGACCCCGTCGACACCGGCCGCCTCCAGCCGGCGGGCCTCGTCGGCGGCCTCGGTCAGTCCGTAGACGGCGGCGAGCACCTGCATGGGCGCACATCCTGCCAGGACTCCATCTCCGCTCCCGGCCGCCGAGGCCAGGCCAGGTCAGGTCAGGTCAGGTCAGGTCCGGGCGACCAGCGCGGCGCCCAGCATGTCCACCAGGACGTCGAAGTCGCGGTCGAGCTGGGCCCGCGACTGGCCCTCGAACCGACCGGACACCTCGGACGCCGCGAACCCCAGCACCGCCGTGCTGATGAGCCGCTCGAGCTGGGCCGACTCCGCCGCGGCGATGCCGGCCTGCTCCAGCAGCTCGCAGACCCGGTCGCGGGCCCGCCGGGCCGCCGGCGTGGTGGCCGGCAGCTGCAGCAGCAACGGGAACACCGTGGGATGACGGCGGGCCAGCGACCGCAGGCCGCGGCCCATGGCCACCAGCTGGTCCTGCCACGGCGTGCCCGCCGGCGGGATGGGCACCTCGTCCAGCAGGCGCTCGACCACGCCGTCGAGCAGGTCCCGCTTGTTCTCGACGTGGCGGTACAGCGCCATCGGCGTCACGCCCAGACGGGCGGCGACGGCCTGCATGGTCACGGCGTCGACGCCGCCCTCGTCGGCCAGCGCCAGGCTGGCGTCGAGCACCGCGGTGCGGTCGATGCGGGCGGGTCGGGCCATCCGCCCACCGTAGCAATCGTTTGTGTATCCCGTATGTTTATGCCATACACTCATTCGATGGACGCTCACCACATCGACCATCCGCTCCGGGTGCTGCTCTCCGAGGGATCCGGCGTCACCTCCCGCCAGGTCGCCGGCCGCCTCCACCGGTTGGGCCACACCGTCGGCGTGCTGTCGTCCGAGTCGATCGGCCTCACCCGCTTCACGAACGCCGTCCGCCGATGGCACCGCGTCGGTGCGTTCGGTCACCGACCGCTCGGCTGGCTCGAAGAGGCGGTCGGGGTGTTCCGGACCGAGGGCTACGACGTGCTGCTCCCCACGCAGGAGCAGGTCACCGTCCTGGCATGGGCGCGCGACGCGGGGTGGCTCGACGACGTGCCCACCGCGGTGCCGCCGTTCGCCTCGCTGCAGGCGGTGCAGGACAAGGTGTCGGCCGAGGCGACGCTGGACCGGCTGGCCATCGCCCGGCCCCCGACCATGGTGATCGACCGGGCGGACCTGCTCACGTGGGACCGCTTCCCCGTGTACGTCAAGCTGCCGGTCGCCACCGCGTCGACCGGGGTCCGGCGCCTGGACGGTCCGGGCGACGCCCGCGAGACCGCCGCGAGCTGGCCCGACGGCCCCATCGTGGTGCAGGACGCGGTGGATGCGCCGCTCGCCATGGTCCAGTCGGTGTGGGACGACGGGCGCATGGTGGCGTTCCACGCGAACCTCCGCGCCAGCGAGGGCGTGCGCGGCGGCGCGAGCCACAAGCGGAGCGTGGCGCTCCCGGACGCCCGGGAGGCGATCGAGCAGCTCGGCCGTTCCCTGGGCTGGCACGGCGGGCTCTCGGCCGACGTGCTCGTCACCGACGCCGGCTCGCTCGTGATCGACGTGAACCCGCGGTTCGTCGAGCCCGGCAACGCCCTGGCCGCCGGCACCGACCTGACCGCGGCGCTCCTCGACGTGGCGACGGGGTCCCGTCCCGCGACCCTGCCCGACGGTCGCGCCGACGCGCGGACGCACCAGGTGCTGCTCGCGGTGCTCGGTGCCGCGCAGCACTCCGGCACGCGGCAGGCCGTGGTCCGCGAGCTGTGGCACGCCGCTCGCCGCACCGGCGGCTACGCCGTCAGCACCGAGGAGCTCACCCCCGTCGCCGGCGACCCGCTCGCCGCGCTCCCCCTGCTCGCAGCGAGCGCTGCCACGGTCGCCGCGCCCTCCGCCTGGCTCCACTTCGCAGGGACCAGCGTGTCGAACTACGCGATCAGCCCCGACGGATGGAAGGAGCTCTGCTCGCTCAGCTCCAGGCCGGGGCCGGGCGCGACCCGCGGATGAGCCCGCCCGGCCGCTCGCCGCTCGTCTCGTCGTCCAGACGGACCGGCACGCCGGCCACCACGGTCGCCCCGTAGCCCGACGCCCGCTGGATGAGGCGGCGACCACCGGCCGGGAGGTCGTGGACCATCTCCGGCGGCGCGATGCGCAGGCCGTCGAGGTCGATCACGTTCAGGTCCGCCCGATAGCCGGGTGCGACCACTCCACGATCGGCGAACCCGTACAGCGCGGCCGTGCGGCTCGTCTGCATGGCCACCACCCGCTCCAACCCGAAGCGCTCTCCACGTTCGCGGTCCCGCACCCAGTGGGTGAGCATGTAGCTGGGCAGGCTGGCGTCGCACAGCACGCCGCAGTGCGCTCCCCCGTCGCCCAGGCCGAGCACGGTGTCGTCACGGTCGAGCATCTCTCGCATGGCCTCGAAGTCGCCGTGCGTGTAGCCGAGCAGCGGGAAGTAGAGGAGCTCCTGGCCGTCGCGACCGAGCATGAGGTCGTAGGTGACCTCTTCGGGCGTCCTGCCCTCCCTCGCCGCGATGGCGGCCACGCTCTGCTCGGGTGCCGGCTCGTAGTCGGGCGGGTCGCCGAGCGGGAAGAGCTTGTGGAAGCTCGACAGCAGGAACGCACCGAAGCCCGAGCGCTGCACCTTCTCGGACAGGATCGCCTCACGCACCTCGGGGGTGCGCAGGGCGGCGACCCGCTCGGGGAGCGGCAGGTCCGCGATCGCCCGGTAGGCCTTGTGCGTGATGAACGGGTGGACCGACGACGTGAAGCCGAACAGCAGGCACGCCGGGCGGCCGGCCACCTGCGGCACGACCACGGCGCCCTCGGCCCGGGCGGCCTCGGCCCGCTCGATCAGCTCGCGCCACTGCTCGGGGTACAGGTCGTTCTGGAGGCAGCCGAACGTGACCGGCCGGCCGGTGCGACGGGAGATCTCGGCCATCCACGCGAACTCCGCGGCCGGATCCATCATGTCGCTGGCCACCCCGAACACGCCCGCCCCGGCGGCGCCGAGCGCCTCGCCGATGCCGAGCAGCTCGTCGGCCGAGGCCGTGGTCCCCGCCGCCAGCTCGCCGTCCTTGGCCCGGTGCAGCACCGTGCGGGTGGTGGTGAAGCCGACCGCGCCGGCGCGCAGGCCCTCCTCGACCAGCTTTGACATGAGCGCGATGTCCTCGGCGGTGGCGTCCTCGTTGGCCGCGCCCCGCTCCCCCATCACGTAGCCACGGACGGCGCCGTGCGGGATCTGGGCGGCGACGTCCATGACGCGGGGCATGGACTCGAGCTCGTCCAGGTACTCGGGGAAGGACTCCCAGTTCCAGCTCATGCCTTCGGCCAGCGCCGTGCCGGGGATGTCCTCGACGCCCTCCATCAGCTGGATGAGCCAGTCACGCCGTTCGGGGTCCGCCGGGGCGAAGCCCACGCCGCAGTTGCCCATGACCACGGTGGTGACGCCGTGCCAGCCCGACGGCGTCATCTCGGGGTCCCACGTGGCCTGGCCGTCGTAGTGGGTGTGGATGTCGACGAAGCCCGGCGTGACCAGCCGGCCGTCGGCATCGATCTCGTGCGTGGCACCGGCACCGGCGCCGGGCTCGGCCACGTCGACGATGCGGTCGCCCTCGACGACGACGTCGGCCATGCGGGCCGGCGCCCCCGTGCCGTCGGCCAGCAGCCCGTTTCGGATGGTCAGGTCGGCCACGGTTCCCCCCGGTGGTCGGTTGTCGATCGGTGGTGATCGTCGATGGTGAGCTTCGGCGCGCTCGACCGGTCAGGCCGGACGCGGCGTGATGAGCTCGACGGCGTTGTCGTGCAGGACCAGGCGCTGGTCGGCGGGCGACAGCTCCTTGACCTCGGGCAGGTAGTCGAGCGGCTGCGGCATGCCCTCGATGTGGGGCCAGTCCGAACCGAACACCACGCGGTCGGCCCCCATGAGCTCGGTGACCGTGACCACGTCGTCCTCCCAGAACGGGTTGATCCAGACCTGCTTGCGGAGGATCTCGACCGGGTCGTCGGGGAAGTAGCCCGCGACCTTCTTGGCCAGCGACCTTGCCTTGCGGAACAGGTCGGGCAGGAACTCCGCGCCGTTCTCCACCGAGATGATCCGCAGGTTCGGGTACCGGACGAGGTGGTTCTCGAGGAGCATCGACAGCAGGAAGTCCTTGATGGCCTGCTCGATCGCGAAGAACTTGATCGACGGCTTGAACCCGCCGGTGAACGAGGCCGAGAACCCCTCGGGGGCGTAGCCGTTCGAGCTCACGCCGCCGTCGCCGGCGTGCAGGACCAGGGGCACGCCCGACTCGTTCAACAGTCCCCAGAACCGCGCGTAGCGCTCGTCGAACGGCGACACCCGGCCGAGCACGGTGGTGGGGGCGGCCGGACGCATGACGAGCAGCCGCGCGCCGGCGTCGAGCGCCCACTGCAGCTCCTCCACCGCCCAGTCGGGATCGGCGAGCGTGAGGTACGGCGCGGCGAAGATGCGGTCGCGGTACGCGAAGCCCCAGTCCTCCTCCACCCAGCGGTTGAAGGCGCGGAACATCACGCAGTTGGCCTCGGGGTCCTGCGTCAGCAGCTCCTCGTAGATCATCCCGAGCGTGGGGAACATCCAGCACGCCTCGAGACCCTGCTGGTCGAGGACCTCGATGCGGGCGTCGCGGTCGCGGTACTCGGGCCGGATCGGTTCCCGCTCGGACAGGAACGACAGCGGGTCACGTCCCTCGGGGTTCCCGCGGAAGTAGTCGTGCATGGCGCCGGCCCGGGCGATCGGGTCGAACGTGGCGTTGGTGACGGCCCGGGACACGCGGCCACCGATCACGTGGTACTTGCGGCCGTCGATGTCGCACCACTGGACCGTCCGCTGGGCCCATGCCGGATCGAGGTGCCGGGTGAAGGCGTCGAGCGCCTCGTAGTAGTGGTTGTCGGCGTCGATCACCGGATCGTCGTACACGCTCGTCCCCCTCGGAGTCCCCACCAGCGTCGCGCGTGCGACGGCGTCAGGTCACGGCTGCTGGTGGGGTCCCGCCCGGCACGTCGGGCGCGTCGGCGGCATCCGACGGCTCCGCTGACGCCGCGGCGCCGGCCTGGTCGGCCCGGGCTGCGGACGCGAGCCCGGCGCGGCCGAGCACCTCGATCACCGCGAGCGCCACGAGCGCACCGAGCGCGATCCAGAGGACCGCGCCCGCCGAGGGCTGGCCGAGCAGCAGGAACACGCCGAGTGCAGCGATCCCGACCACCACCCGCAGGGCCGTGAGGTTGCGCCCGACGAACGCGGGGACCGGACCCAGGTCCACGCCGGTGCTGTCCACGCCGCTTCCCGCGGCGCCGAACAGCCGCGCCAGGAAGGCGCGGAACCGCACGGCCGGCCGGCTGGGGCCGGTGATGAGCGTGGCGACCAGGATCACCAGGCCGACCACGAGCACCATCCGCCCGCTCCCACGGAGGAAGCGCGTGATCGTCGTGAAGAACGCCTCGTTCGCCGGGATCGACACCCCGGACGGCAGCGCGTCCAGGTACACCATCCGCCCGACGGCCACCGCGACCAGCAGCGCGAACGCGCCGATCACCCAGCCGCTCGCAGCGCGGACCAGCCCCTTGCGCCGATCCGGCGCGACCAGCACACCCGCGCCGAGAACGAGCAGCGTGAGCCACGGGAGGATGCCCGCCAGGCGGTCGAACAGACCGAACGCTGACTGCACCGTTCCGAGCGTGTCGGATTGCAGCAGTTCGAGCTTCACCTCCGGCACGGTGATGCTGCCGACGAACGGCACCCCCGCGTCGGTGAGGCGCGACTGCACCTCCTTGATCGTGTCGGTGAGGTCGACCGTGACCACGCCCTTCTGGCCGTTGGACACGGTGAGGACGTCGACGACCTGCTGCTGGGCGATGCGGTTGGCGTCGTCCCACAGCGCCGCGACGCGGTCGCTCGTGACCACCCGGTCGATCACCTGCGTGATCAGCCCCTTGAGCCCGGCGGTGATCGGGGCCGCCAGCATGGTCGCCCGATCGGGCAGGACCTGCTGGACCTCGGCCTCCAGGTCGACCTGGTCGTAGATCGCGTTCTCGACGCGGGTCTGGATCGCCTTCTGGATGGCGGGGTCCCGGATGAGGGGCGACACCGTCTCGACGTAGCGGTCGGTGTCGGTGATCGTCCGGTCGAGCCAGACCGACAGGACCGACACCGGCACGAGCAGCGAGCCGACGACGATCAGGATCCAGGACGCGGTCCAGCGGCCCACGTGGCGCGCACGCGGCGGCGCGGCGGTGCCGTCGCCCGAGGAACCGTTGAGCTCCTGCTCGAGGCGCGCGTTCTCCTCGCGGAGCCGCGCCAGCTCGGATTCGAGGTCGGCCGCGTCGGCGGCCGGCTCATCCGGTGTGGGGGCGTCGTCGTCTGCCATGACGCGACGCTACCGGCGGGGGTGTCAGGAAGCGCTCACCCTCGGGGCCGGGCCCGGATGCGGCGACGGCGGGACCCGACCGGAGTCGGATCCCGCCGTCACACGACGTTCGTCGATCTCTGAGTCAGACCGCGCGGACGTTCTGGGCCTCGTCGCCCTTGCGACCCGGGCCCACCTCGAACTCGACCTTCTGGCCCTCTTCGAGGTTGCGGTAGCCACTGCCCGCGATCTGGGAGAAGTGCACGAAGATGTCGCCACCCTCGTCGTCACGGCTGATGAAGCCGTAACCCTTCTCGGAGTTGAAGAACTTGACGGTTCCCGTTGCCACGGTATGACTCGTTTCTCCCCGGTGTCCGGGGCCTGATTGCGCAACGGGGCGCCGATGATCCGGCACCCCGTGGACTAGCGGATTGCTTGTCTCTGTTGCGACGCCGGACTTCCGACGACAGGACCACCCTACCCCAGAGGCCGTCCGATCGGACCCCGGTGTTCAGGAGGCGTGCGCGTCGGCCACCTCGAGCGCCTCGTCGATGGCGGCCAGACCCGTGCGCAGGTCGTCCTCGGAGATGATCAGCGGCGGTGCGACGTGGAGGCGGTTGAAGTGCGAGAACGGCCACACGCCTCGGGCCTTGCAGGCCGCCATGAGCTCGGTCATCGGCGCCGCGTCGGGGCCGGCGGCGTTGAAGGGGACGAGCGGCTCGCGGGTGGCACGGTCGCGCACCAGCTCGATGGCGAAGAAGCACCCGAGCCCCCGCACCTCCCCGACCGACGGGTGCCGCGACGCGATGTCCTGCAACGTCGGGCGGATGACCTCCTCACCGAGCCGGCGGGCGCGGCCGACGATGTCGTCGTCGGTGAAGATCGAGATGCTCTCGACCGCGGTCGCGCACGCCAGCGGGTGGCCGCTGTAGGTGAGGCCCCCGGGGTACGGCCGCTCCGCGAACGTGGCCGCGACCGCGTCGGAGATCAGCACGCCGCCGAGCGGCACGTAGCCCGAGTTCACGCCCTTGGCGAACGTGAGCAGGTCGGGGACCACGCCCCAGCGGTCGACGGCGAACCACTCGCCCACCCGACCGAAGCCCACCATGACCTCGTCCGCGATCAGCAGGATGCCGTGCTCGTCGCACAGCTCGCGCACGCCGGCCAGGTAGCCCTCGGGCGGGACGAGCACGCCGTTGGTGCCGACGACCGACTCCACGACGATCGCGGCGATCGTGTGGCCGCCTTCCATCTGGATGACCTGCGCCAGGTGCTCGAGCGCCCGCTCGCGCTCCTGCTCGTCGGTGGTCGCGCCGAACGACGAGCGGTACGCGTACGGGCCGAAGAAGTGCACCACCCCGGGCGCTCCGGGCTCGGACGCCCAGCGTCGCGGCTCGCCGGTCAGGGTGATCGCGGTCGACGTGGCGCCGTGGTAGCTGCGGTACATCGACAGCACCTTCTGGCGGCCGGTGTGGAGCTTGGCCATGCGCACGGCGTTCTCGTTGGCCTCGGCGCCGCCGTTGGTGAAGAACACCCGGTCGAGGTCGCCCGGGGCGTGCTCGGTGATCAGGCGCGCCGCCTCGGTGCGGACGTCGTTGGCGAACGGCGGCGCCACGGTGCACAGCACGTCGGCCTGCGCCTTGATCGCGGCGATCATCCGCGGGTGCTGGTGGCCCAGGTTGAGGTTGACCAGCTGCGAGGCGAAGTCCAGGTAGCGGTTGCCCTCGTTGTCCCAGAACCAGGCGCCCTCACCCCCAGCGATCGGCAGCGGCGAGATCAGGTCCTGCGCGGACCACGAGTGGAAGACGTAGCGGCGGTCCGCCGCGGTGCTCTCCTGGTTGGAGGGGGCGGAGAGTTCGTTGGTGGTGCTCACGGCCGCAACGTTACGACGGGTCTGCGCCCGGGCCCCAGCGGTGCTAGCCAACGGGGCCATGGAGTCCGAGCCCGTCCTGCTGGTCGACGACGCCGACGGCGTCCGCACCCTCACGCTCAACCGGCCCGAGGCGCTCAACGCCTTCAACCAGGAGCTCTGGTACGCCACCGCGGACGCCTTGGAGGCCGCCGCGACCGACGACGACATCCGCTGCGTGCTGATCACCGGGACCGGTCGGGCGTTCTCCGCCGGCCAGGACCTGGCCGAGATGAACGACCCGAGCGTGTTCCAGGACCAGGAGCCGGGCTA
This sequence comes from Actinomycetes bacterium, assembly GCA_023450775.1. GTDB lineage: Bacteria > Actinomycetota > Acidimicrobiia > Acidimicrobiales > Microtrichaceae > Dermatobacter. The sequence goes on from JAEXGP010000181.1 coordinate 9,479, forward strand.
CCAGCGCTTCATGCCGGTGCTCGAGTCCTTCCCCAAGCCGGTCGTGGCCGCCGTCAACGGCGTGGGCGTGGGCATCGGGCTGACCATGCTCCTGCACTGCGACCTGGTCCTGATGGCCGACTCGGCCCGGATCAAGGTGCCGTTCATCTCGCTCGGCGTGACCACCGAGGCGTCGGCCAGCCTGATGATGCCGGCGGTGATGGGCTGGCAGCGTGCGGCCGAGGTGCTGTTCACCGAGCCGTGGATCGACGCCGAGCAGGCCGTGGCCGACGGCATCGCCCTGCGGGCGGTGCCGTCCGAGCGGCTGCTCGACGAGGCCCGGGCGCTGGCCACCCACATCGGCGGGCTGCCGCTCGGCCCGGTCGTCGCGACCAAGCAGCTGATGCTCGCCGGTCGCCTGGACGCCGTGAAGGCGGCCCGAGAGCGGGAGCTCGGGGCGTTCGAGCAGCTCGTCGGCGCCATGATGGCCGGCTGAGCCGGCCGTCGACTGGGCCGCCCGGCCCGATCCGGGATCGCAATCTCAACCCGCGGCCCGAGCGGGCCGACATCCCGGGCATGCCACGACATCGTCGTCGACTCCACGGGCGCGCCCTCGTGCTCGCCCTCGCGGCGCCTCTCGTCCTGCTCGCCGCGTGCACCGATCCGCCCCCGGCTGCGCCGCCGGCCACGGTGCCGGCCGTGCCTGTGACGGCGACGCCCTACGACATCGTCATCCGACCGATCGGCAGCATCGACCCCGCGCAGCTGGCGGTGTTCGAGACCGCCGCCCAGCGATGGGAGCGAACGATCACCGCCGACGTCCCCGACGTCCTGGTGAGCGGGTACAAGGGCTGCACGGGCCTGGCCGCTCCGGTCGACGTGATCGACGACCTGGTGATCGACGTCCAGATCACCACGATCGACGGGCCCGGCGGAGTGCTCGGTCAGGCCGGTCCCTGTGCGACCAGCACCGCCGACGGGCTGCCCCGGGCCGGCACCATGCGCTTCGACAGCGCGGATGTGGCCAACTGGATGAACAACGGCGGGTTCCAGAACGTCGTGCTGCACGAGATGGCGCACGTGCTGGGCTACGGCACCAAGTGGGGGTCCCTGCTCACCGGCAACGGGGGATCCGATCCCCGCTTCATCGGCCTGCAGGCGGTCGCCGAGTGGCAGACGCTGAGCGGCGAGTCGACCGCCGTGCCCGTGGAGGCCGACGGCGGCACCGGCACGGCGTACGCCCACTGGGACGACCACACGTTCGGGACCGAGCTGCTGACCGGGATGATCGGTCTGGGCACATCGCCGCTGAGCCGGCTGAGCATCGCCTCGCTGGGCGATCTGGGCTACCAGGTGGACCTGTCGCAGGCCGACCCCTACACCCTTCCCTCGGCGCTCATCGGCCCCGCGCTCCGGGCGTTCGGCACCGACCTGCACGGCGACGACCCAGCCACCGACGGCATGGCGCTGGTCGTGCCCACCACCGCGTTCTGACCGGCGTCTTGGTTCCGACCGATCCCCACCCGTTCTGACCGGCTCGCCCCGACCGGCGGGCGGTACCGTCTCGGCGTGGACCTGACCGTCGCAGCGATCCCCTTCTACTTCGGTTCGATGGGGTTGGAGGCTGCGCTGGAGCGCCGTCGCCGGAGCCAGGGCGCACCGCCGTCGCCGAGTGACTACGAGCGCAACGACACGCTGGTGAGCCTGGGCATGGGGGTGGCCAGCCTGATCGTCCCCGCCGTCACCGTGCCGCTGTTCCGCAAGTTCGACATCGGTCGCGGCCGGTACGGGAAGGTCGTCCTGGGCGTTGCCGGAGCCGCCGCGGTCACGGCGGTGGCGACCGACGCGATCGCCAGGGCCCGGGAGCTCGACGCCGGTCGGGTGCCGGACCGGGTGGGCACGGACGCCGTCGAGGCCGAGGACGCCACACCCCCTGTTCCACGAGCCGCCCGGCGGGCCCGGTCGGTCTGGCGCAAGGTGGCCGGCAGTTCTGCGGCCACGGCCATCGCCGCCGGCGGCGCCGCCATCTGCGGGACGTGGGCGGCGCGCACCACGGCCAAGAAGCTCTACGAGCACCGGCTGCTGCCCGACGTCGGCACCGGTCCCCTCGCCACCGCCGCCGCGATCCTGGGCTGGGACTTCATCTACTACTGGAACCACCGGTTCATGCACACCAGCCGGTACATGTGGGCGGTCCACGTGGTCCACCACTCGAGCGAGCGGTACAACCTGTCGACCGCGCTGCGTCAGCCGGTGGCGGACTCGCTGGGCACCTTCGTCCCGTACGGGCTGCTCGCCCTGTTCGGCATCCGGCCCGAGCTCATCGAGACCGCCCGGGGCGTGAACCTGATCTACCAGTTCTGGATCCACACCGAGGCGGTGCCCAAGCTGGGGCCCTTCGAGAAGGTGTTCAACACCGCCTCGCACCACCGGGTCCACCACGGCAGCAATCGCCAGTACCTGGACCGCAACCACGGCAGCATCCTGATCGTGTGGGACCGGCTGTTCGGCACCTTCGAGGTGGAGGACGAGCGGGTGGTCTACGGCCTGACCAAGAACATCGAGACGTTCGACCCGGTCAAGGTCATCACGCACGAGTATGTGGACATCGCCCGCGACGTCGCCGGATCGGACACCTGGTCGGAGCGGCTCTCGTTCGTGTTCCGAGGTCCGGGCTGGGCCTACGACCGGCACCGCGAGCTCGCCACGGTCGACGAGCACCGGGCCGAGGAAGCCGCACCGATCGCGGGCTGAGCCTCGCCCGTCGTCGAACGCGGGTGTGTACCGGCACGCGTGGGCGTGTCGGTAGTCGGTGGGTTCGACGGTTCCCGTTGTTACGGGGCGTCCGAGACAGCGTTGGTGGGTTCATCCGGTGCTGGTCCCGTGCTCAGACGGGTGCGGGTGGTCGTTCGTGTTGGGTGTGCAGCACGGTGCCGGTGGGCGTGGTGATCGTGAAGAACCCCTCACCCG
>JAEXGP010000204.1 GCA_023450775.1 Actinomycetes bacterium
ACCCCGGGCCGCTCGGCCCTCACCGGTCTGGCCCTGGTGGCCGACGCGCCGTCGGGCGAGGTCGTCTGGCTGCCGGCCGGCGTGCTCACCCAGGTCGGCGACCAGCTCGACGCCGTGCTGTGCGGCGCCCCGGGCGTGGTCGGCCACGACGTGAAGCCGCTCATCCGCAGCCTGCTCGCCCTCGGTCGCGACGTCACCCGGCTGGTGCTCGACACCAAGCTCGCCGCCTACCTGCTGGACCCGGCGGACACCGCCTACTCGCTCGCCGAGCTGCTCCGGCGCCACGCGGGCATGGAGCTCGCCGGCGACGACGCCGCCGCACAGGGCCAGCTCGACCTCGACGGCACCGGGGTGGACGAGTCACAGCTGATCGCCCGCCAGGCGCTGGCGGTGGCCATGGTCGCCGGTCCGATCGGCGAGTCCATGGAGGCGCACGGGCTCACGTCCCTCAACGACACCATCGAGGTCCCGCTCGTGCGGGTGCTGGCGCACATGGAGCACGTCGGCGTCGGGGTCGACGTCGAGGTGCTGCGCAAGCTCAACGCCTCGCTGACCGCGGAGTGCGAGGCCGAGCGCGCTGCGATCGTCGAGGCGGCGGGCGAGGAGTTCAACGTCAACTCCACGCCCCAGCTGCGGGCCGTGCTCTTCGACAAGCTCGGCCTGACGCCGCAGAAGAAGACCAAGACCGGCTACTCCACGGACCAGGCCACGCTCGAGAAGCTGCAGGGCGAGCACCCGATCATCGACCACCTGCTCCGCTACCGCGAGGTCGAGAAGCTGCGCTCCACCTACGGCGAGGGCCTGCTGGCCGAGGTCGCGCCCGACGGCCGCATCCACGCCACGTTCAACCAGACGGTCGCCCGCACCGGCCGGCTCAGCTCCGACGCCCCGAACCTGCACAACATCCCCGTGCGTTCCGAGGAGGGGCGGCGGTTCCGGGAGGCGTTCGTGCCGGCGCCGGGCCACGAGCTGCTGGTGGCGGACTACAACCAGATCGAGCTGCGGGTCATCGCGCACCTCGCCGAGGACCCCGGCCTCATCGAGGCGTTCACCACCGGCCAGGACATCCACAACACCACGGCCGCCCGGGTGTTCGGCGTGGACCCGTCCGAGGTCACGGTGGAGCAGCGCTCCAAGTCCAAGATGGTCTCGTACGGCCTGGCCTACGGCATGGAGGCCTACGGCCTGGGCCAGCGCCTCAACATCCCCACGTCCGAGGCGCAGGTCATCCTCGACGCCTACTTCGAGGCCTTCCCCAGCGTGAAGGCGTTCATGGAGCGGACCGTCGCCGAGGCACGGGACCGCGGCTACACCGAGACGGTCTTCGGACGCCGGCGGCGGATCCCCGAGCTGAGCTCCAACCAGCGCAACGTGCGGATGGCGGGGGAGCGCCAGGCCATGAACGCCCCCATCCAGGGCCTGGCCGCCGACATCTTCAAGGTGGCACTGGTCCGGCTGGACGCCGCACTCGCCGAGCGGGAGCTGGAAAGCCAGCTCATCCTGCAGGTGCACGACGAGGTGCTGGTCGAGGTGCCGGACGGCGAGCTCGACGCCGCCACCGACGCGGTCACGTTCGCCATGTCGGGCGCGTTCGACCTGCGGGTCCCGCTCGAGGTGAACCTGTCGCACGGCACGAGCTGGGCCGCGGCCAAGGGCTGAGCACCCGCCGCCCCACCGGCGACGACAGGTTCCGCCCCGGGCGCGTCCGGACCGTGCGCTGAGGGCCAGAGCGCGGCGGCTGTCCGACCCCGACGGCACGATGTCGGCATGCGATACGACGCCGTGGGCGCCGTGTCGAGCTCGGCGGCCTGCCGGCACGGTGTCGTCACCAGGAACCTGGCCGCCCGCAACGGACTCCACCGCAACCAGATCCGGCGCCTGATCGACCAGGGCGTGCTGCTCGAACCGGCCCCCGGGGTGCTCGTGCTGTCGGCGGTCGCGCCGTCGTGGGAGCAGCGAGTCGCCATCGCGACCGCGGCCGGCGGCGACCACGCCGTGGCGTCGCACCGGTGCGCTGCCCGGCTCCATCGTCTCGACGGGTGGCTGGACTTCCCGGACGTCGAGGTCAGCTCGCTACGTCGGTACAGGGCCCGTGTCGACGCCGTGGTCCACCACGTGGGCGTGCTCGAGTGGTGCGACGTGGTCGAGATCGACGGCATCCGCACCACCGGCCTGGCCCGCACGCTCGCGGACCTCGGCGCGGTCGTCGGAGCGGATCAGGTGGAGCGTGCGCTCGACGACGCTCGACGGCGGGGGACCAGCCTCCGCTGGATCGACCAGACGGCACGGCGCCTGCACCGACCGGGACGAGCCGGCCCGGCGACGCTGCTGCGTTCGCTCGGGCAGATCGCACCGGACGAGGCGGTGCGGGGCTCGTGGTTCGAGAAGGTCGTCGAGCTGATGCTCGACGACCCCCGGATCCCCGAACTGGTCCGCCAGCACGTCGTCCGCGATCCGGCCGGTCGGTTCGTCGCCCAGCTCGACCTGGCGGTGCCGTCGCTCCGCCACGGGATCGAGGCGCACAGCAGGGAGTTCCACTTCGGTCGCGCGGCGGAGGCGAGGGACGAGGACCGAGATCACCGGCTGTCCGCAGTCGGATGGGACGTCACGTACCTCGGCTTCGCCTCCATCCGCCGCCCGCCCGACACGGTGGAGCTGATCGCCGCCATCCTCGACCACCGCCGCCAACTGCTCCGCGGACAGGTTCCGCCCTGAGCGCGTCCGATCCGTGCGGTCGGGGCGGAACCTGGCCGGGGTGGGGCGACGAGAGGACGGACCGGGCCGGATCGGCGCCGGGACCGCCCCTGCACCATGATCGTGCGATGACCGATCCCGACCGCCACTGGTTCGAGGACATCGCGGATCACGTGGGCCCCGCGTACCTGCGGTACTCGTTCACGATGGGCACCGAGCAGGAGGTGGCCTTCCTGGTCGAGCTGCTCGGGCTGGAGCCGGGCATGCGGGTGCTCGACGTGGGCTGCGGTCCCGGCCGTCACGCCCTGGCGCTCGCGCGTCGGGGCATCGAGGTGCTCGGCGTCGACATCAGCGAGCGCTTCGTCGAGGTGGCGGTCGAGGTCGCCGACCGGGAGGGCCTCTCGGACCTCGCTCGCTTCGAGCGCGCCGACGCCCGGGCGATGCAGGGTGACGACCGCTTCGACGCCACGGTCAGCGGCGACGAGGGCTTCGACGCCGCCATCTCGCTGTGCCAGGGCGCGTTCGGCCTGGGCGGGCCGCCCGACGTGGGCGACCCGCAGAACCTGGCCGCGGACACGGCGGTCCTCGGCGGCATCCGGGCCGCCCTCCGCCCGGGTGGGCGGTGCGCCGTGTCGGCGTTCTCCTCGTACTTCCAGGTCCGGTGGCTGGAGGAGACCGACACGTTCGACGCTGCGGGCGGCGTCAACCACGAGCGAACCGAGCTGCTCGACAGCGAGGGCACCCGCGCCGAGGCCGACCTGTGGACGACCTGCTACACGCCTCGGGAGCTGCGGCTGGTCGCCGAGCGCTCGGGCCTGCTGGTCGACCACATCTGGTCGGTCACCCCCGGCGGCTACGACATGACGCCACCCACGATCGACACCCACGAGTTCCTGCTGGTCGCCCGCACGCCCTCCTGACCCACCCCGACCGGGGGGACAACTGCGGGGAACCGGGGGAGCGGGCCTTTCGGGCGGCGGCGTGGGTCGGGTAGGGTGGCACGTTCCATTCCTGGGCGCGTCGCGCCCCCGATCAGAAGCAGTCTCACGTGTCCGACACCACCATCGCCGACTACACACCCCGCCAGATCATCGAGGACGACCTCGGTGGCATGTCCCTGGACGACGCCATGGCCGCGACCATGGTCGACGTCGAGGACGGTCAGCTGGTGACCGGCACGGTGGTCAAGGTCGACCGGGACGAGGTCCTGCTCGACATCGGCTACAAGTCCGAGGGCGTCATCCCCAACCGGGAGCTCTCGATCCGCAACGAGGTCGACCCCAACGAGGTCGTCTCGATCGGTGACGAGGTCGAGGCCCTTGTCCTCCAGAAGGAGGACAAGGAAGGCCGCCTGATCCTGTCCAAGAAGCGGGCCCAGTACGAGCGGGCCTGGGGCACGATCGAGAAGATCAAGGAGGAGGAGGGCGTCGTCTCCGGTCCGGTCATCGAGGTCGTCAAGGGCGGCCTGATCCTGGACATCGGCCTCCGCGGCTTCCTGCCCGCCTCGCTCGTCGAGCTCCGCCGGGTCCGGGACCTGCAGCCCTACGTCGGCCGCAGCCTCGAGGCCAAGATCATCGAGCTCGACAAGAACCGCAACAACGTCGTGCTGTCCCGTCGGCCCTGGCTCGAGGAGACGCAGAAGGAGCAGCGCGAGGACTTCCTCGCCAACCTCAAGCCCGGCGAGCGCCGCAAGGGCGTGGTCTCCAGCGTCGTCAACTTCGGTGCCTTCGTGGACCTGGGCGGCATGGACGGCCTCATCCACGTCTCCGAGCTGTCCTGGAAGCACGTCGACCACCCGGGTTCGGTCGTGGCCGTCGGCGACGAGGTCGAGGTCGAGGTGCTCGAGGTCGACCTGGACCGGGAGCGCATCTCGCTGTCGCTCAAGGCCACCCAGCAGGACCCGTGGCAGGAGTTCGCCTCCAACCACCAGGTCGGCGAGCTGGTCTACGGCCGTGTCACCAAGCTGGTGCCCTTCGGTGCGTTCATCCAGGTGGGCGACGGCATCGAGGGCCTGGTGCACATCTCCGAGATGTCGGCGCACCACGTGGACCTGCCCGAGCAGGTCGTCACGCCGGGTGAGGAGCTCTGGGTCAAGATCATCGACCTGGACCTCGACCGCCGCCGCATCAGCTTGTCGATCAAGCAGGCCGCCGAGGGTGGCATCGTCGCCGCCGAGTACCAGGAGCACTTCGGCGAGCAGAACTACGACGCCGAGGGCAACTACATCGGTGCGCCGGTCGGCGACGAGACCACCGAGGGCCAGGAGGCGTGGGAGCAGTACTACGCCGAGCAGGGCTTCGGCACCGCCGAGTCCGACGCCGAGGGGGCCGTCGAGGCCGCTGCGGCCGAGGACGGCGCCACCGCCGAGGGTGCCGACCCCGAGGCCTGAGCGGCCGGGAGCGGGCACACGGCCTGAGCGCCGGGAGCGGGCACACGGCCTGAGCAGCCAGAGCCGGCACCAACCGAGATCCACCGGAACGGCCCCCGGAAGGGGGCCGTTCCGCGTCCCGGCGCGCCCGCGAACCCCGTCCACGAGGGCGCCAGGGCGCCCGAACGACACCTCGGGGGCCGTTGGAACGACCGGGTGCAGGGCGTGCGACCCAACGAAATGGTCCAAAAGATTCAGGCCCGCCGCCTTTCGGCCGAGTGAATCACCAGCGGATGCTGCGCCCGGGGTGATGCCCCGTCCGCCGTGTCCGGAGCGTTGTCCCTACGCCCACGGAGCGGAGACCAGTGAGTTCACGCAGAACGTTGATCCTCATCGGAGCGGTGGTCATCGGGGCGCTGGCCGCCTTCCTGACCCTGAGCTACGTGCGAGGGGTGGAGAACCGCTCGGACGAGGCGGCACAGATGGTGGAGGTCGTCGTGGCCGCCGGTCCCATCGCCAAGGGCTCCACGAGTGACGCCGCCATCGAGGCGCAGCAGCTCGTGCTCGAGAAGCGCCGCCAGGACGAGCTGCCGGCCAACCCGGTCCGCCGCTTCGCCGACATCCAGGGCCAGGTGGCCGCGGTCGACCTGGGCGGTGGCGAGGTCATCACCGCCTCCATGTTCGTCCCGGCGACGGCGCTGAACGGCTCCAAGTCGGCCAGCCTGGACAAGGGCAACGTCGCCGTGACGATCACGGTCGACGAGGCCGCCGGCGTCGCCGGTCTGGTCCAGCCCGGCGACAACATCAACATCCTCGCCAACTACTGCTCGGTCACCACCGGTGCCGCGGCCGGCGGCGAGGGCGACAGCTGTGCCCTCCAGCGGGTCGGCGCCACGGGCAGTGGCGACGTCAAGCTCGGCACCCCGTCGAGCTACCTGTTCCAGGGCGTCAAGGTGCTGGCCGTCGGCCAGTCCCTCGGCCAGCCGGTCGCCGCGGCCCCTGCCGCCGACGGCGCCGAGGCCACCGCGACCACCGCGCCGCCGGTCGCCTCGCCGCTGATCACCGTGCAGCTGCCGCCCGACCAGGCCCAGCTCCTGATCTCGGTCCGGGACGCCAGCCTCTACCTGACCCTCAACCGGCCGGACTACCAGCCGGTGCCGGTGCCCTTCACCGACTCGCTGCCGGCCCTGCCCGGTGAGCTCGGCGTCTCGCCCTACGCGGCGCAGGGGGCGACCGGACAGTGACGGACTTCGCCGTGACCTCCGAGGCACCGCAACCGACGATCCGGGTGTCGGTCGCCGTCGTCGAGTCCCACGTCCCGACGCGCGAGCGCATCATGGGACTGCTGGGCGACGGCGTCACGCCCTTCAGCACCGTCGAGGAGCTGGCGGCTCGCCTCACCGGCGCCGTGCCGGTCGTGGCCGTGCTCGGCCCGTCGTGCAGCGACGAGGCCACGCTGGCCGTCAGCGAGCGCGTCCAGCGGGAGTACCCGCTGATGGCCACCATCCTGGTGGTCGACGAGCTCAGCACCCATCTGCTCCAGACCGCGCTGCGGGCCGGGGTCCGTGACGTGCTCGCCCTCACCGGCGAGTCCGGTGCGCTGGCCCAGGCGGTGCAGCGGGTCGCCATCTCGCTCGACCAGGCGCCCCGCAGCGCCGTCCTGCCGGCGCCGGCGACGCCGGTGCCCGAGGACGCCGAGCCGCTGCCGTCGGTCGACGGCCAGGTCATCACCGTGTTCTCCACCAAGGGCGGCGCCGGCAAGTCGATGCTGTCGACCTCGCTCGCCGTCGAGCTGGCCCGTCGGTCGGACCAGCCCGTCTGCCTGGTGGACGCGGACCTGCAGTTCGGCGACGTCGCCGTCATGCTCAAGCTCACGCCGCACCACACGATCGTGGACGCGGTGTCGGTGCTCGACCGCATGGACCCGCCGCTGCTCGAGAGCCTGCTGGTCACCCACGAGCCGTCCGGCCTCCGGGTGATGCCGGCGCCGCTCGAGCCCGCGTTCGCCGACCAGGTCGGTGCCACCGAGATGGTGTCGATCGTCGAGATGCTGCGCTCGTTCTGCGGTTACGTCGTGGTCGACACGCCCGCCTACTTCAACGACGTGGTGCTCGGTCTGGTCGAGGCGTCAGACCGGGTGCTGCTCGTGGCCGGCATGGACATCCCGAACATCAAGAACGTGAAGATCGGGCTGCAGACGCTGCGCCTGCTCAACACGCCGATGGAGAAGCTGCTGCTGGTGCTCAACCGGGCCAACAGCAAGGTGAAGCTCGACGTCGGCGAGGTGGAGCGCACGCTCCAGGTCAAGGCCGACGTCCTGATCCCGTCCGACATCTGCGTGCCGCAGGCCGTGAACAAGGGCGAGCCGGTGGTCATGCACGCCCCCAAGTCGGGCGTCAGCCGGGCGATCCAGCAGCTCGCCGACCAGTTCATCCCGGCCGACGTGGCCGCACGCCGCCGCCGCTGACCCCGGCACGGCAGCACCAGCACAGCGAAAGAGGGAGTCCACGGTGTCCCTGTACCAGCGGATCAACGAGCAGCAGGGCGGTCAGCCGAACCAGCCCAAGCAGCCGGGCCAGCCCGGCCAGCCGGCCGCGGGTCAGTCCGGCGGCGCAGGCGCGCCCGGCGGGCC
>JAEXGP010000163.1 GCA_023450775.1 Actinomycetes bacterium
CGCACGTCGACCACCAGCTCGACGCCGTGCTCGTCGAGCAGGGCCAGGAACTCCTCGATGGTCCGGTTCGAGTGACCGATCGTGAAGATCCGCCGCGGCGTCGCCATGTCGTGCGGCCGGACCGTGCGGTCAGCTCCGTGCCGGAGCCGTGGTGGGGGCGTCCGGGTCCCCGGCCTCGGGCAGCGCACCGAGGTTGGGCTCCAGCGCCTGATCGGTCGTCAGGCCGAAGTCGACGTCGTCACCGTGGACCGCCATCGCGAGCGCCTGCAGCATGGGCGGGGGCGTGATGGCGTTCGGCATCTTCATCGACGCCACGGCGATCGTCGTGCCGAGCGCCGGGGAGTGCATGGTCGCCGACTCGTAGCCGGCGAAGCTGCCCTCCGCTCCGTAGAAGCCGCCGGTCTCGACGAAGCCGAGCCCGTAGCGCCACTGGCCCGGACCGTTGTAGTGGCCGTCGAACACGAAGGGGATCATGTCCGAGGTCGCCTCCTTCCACACCTCCGGTGTGAGCAGCGAGCCGGTCCCCAGCGCCACGGCCCACTTCCGCATGTCCTCCAGCGTGGACACCATCCCGCCGTGGGCCCAGAGGCACGACGCCGGCAGGTCCGTCGCGTCGTCCGCGACCGTGGGGGCCTGCGTCGGCCCGAGGTCTCCGGTGCCGTAGCCGTGGCTGAAGGGCTCGGTCAGTCCGCTGCCCGACGTCGGCAGCGCGGTCCGACGGAGGCCGAGCGGCTCGGCGATGCGCTCCTGGAGCGCGGTGCTCAGATCCTGTCCGGTCACCAACTCGACCACGCGGCCGAGCAGGTTGTACCCGTAGTTGCTGTACGACCACTTCTCGCCGGGCTCCGCGACCGGATCGAACTTGCGCTCCTCCTCGAGGAGCTCGTCGACGGTGCACCCCGTCAGCACCTTGCCCTGGATCCCCGGCGAGGTGAACCCGTCGGCGAGACCGCTGGTGTGGTTGAGCAGCTGGCGGATGGTGATGCGGTCGCCGTTGGGCACGCCGTCGATCCACTTCGAGATGTGGTCGTCGAGCCCGACGGAGCCCTCACCGACCAGTTGGAGGACGAGGTTGGCGGTGAACGACTTGGTCTGGCTCGCGATCTTGAACTGCATGTCCGGCTCGAGCGGCGCACCGGTCGAGACGTCGGACACGCCACGGGCCGCGACGTAGGTGCCCTGCGGGCTCCACACGCCGATCAGCGCGCCTGGTGTCCGGTTCGTCTCGACGAAGCGGTCGACCACGTCGTCGACGCGGGCGGTGGTCGCCTCGTCGAACGGCCCGTCGCCGCGAACCCGTGCGTCGTCGACGATCTCGCGGATGGCGTCGATGACGAGATCGGGCGAGTACATGTAGATGTTGTGGCCCGAGTTGGTCTCGGTGACGGTCCGCTTCGCCCCGAGGTCCTCCGCGAGCGCCAGGACCATGGCCTGCCAGTCCTCGAACGTGGTGTGCTCGCCGGCCAGCTGCTCCGGCGGGACCAGGTCGGTGCGGAACGGCTTGTCGGCCATCAGCACGATCGACGGCACGTCCGGCATCGGCCCGGCGGCGTTGATCTGCGCGAAGGCATCCTTGATCCGGACGCCCTCCATGACGACCTCGTTGGTCTCCGCGTTCACCCGGTCCCACCAATCGAGCGCCCCCGGTGAGACCAGCCGCTCCATGGCCTCGCTGACCGTGTCGACCATGACCAGGCCGGCGACGTCGTCCGGGTAGGTGCGGGCGTAGAGCGAGGCGATCAGCCCTCCGTAGGAGTGCGCGGCGAGCACGACCGGCTCCGTCTCGTCGAGCGCCTCGAGCAGGGCGTGGAGGTCCTCCACGTCGGGGTCGACGGTGTGCGGTTGCTCGCGGGGTGTGCTCACCTCGCCGTCGGTCCGGATGTTGGGCCGGTCGTAGCTGCAGACCCGGGTGAATCGGGCGACCGACGGCAGCACGGCGTCGTCGCTCGGCACGATCTTGCCCATGCCGGCCGAGACGTCGTCGCCCGGGGCGTCGTGGGCCGGGTCGTCGGGGTCGAGGACGAGCGACCAGTCCTCGGCACCGTTGCCGTGACCGGACAGCAGCATCACCGTCGGCGATCCCTGTCCCTTGCAGGTGGTCCACAGCTGGCGGCCGTCGCCGATGTCGACGAGGCCGGAGAAGTCGCCGGCGGTGGACGACGTGGCGGTCGAGGGCGACGAGCCCGCGTCGTCCTCGGAGGTCGTGCAGGCGGCGATCGGAGCGAGCAGGCACAGCGTGGCGACGGCGGCCGCCGTCCGTGTGATCGCCGTGCGCAGGTGGTGTCGGTTCGAGTTCGTCATGATGGCTCCTGTTCGTTCACGGGTCTGGCTCATGAGGCGGCGACCGTCGTCCGGTGCTCGCGCACGGCTCGGACGACGCTGTCGATGGCGTCGACCACGAGCGGGGCGTTGTCGATCATCACGTTGTGACCGCTGTGGGTCGCCGTGAGGTGCTCCGCGCCGGGGACCAGCTCCGCGAGCTCCTGCTGCGCACCCTTGTTGGCGCTGTCGATCACGTAGCCGAGCGCGGCCGGCACGCCGGCGGGTAGCTCGCCCCGGGCGCCGCGCTCCTCCATCCCCGGGCCGTACAGCTCGTCGGCGGAGATGACGACGAGCGGCATCGGTCGCAGCGGGTCGGCCTGCTCGACCTGGTCGAGCGCCTCGTCGAACTCGATGCGCTCGAGCGGGGGATACTCCGCGATCGACTCCGGGGTGCGGGCGTTGGCGACCTTCCAGTGCTCCCACCACGCCGTGGACATGCCGGCCCGCAACTCCGGTGAGACGACGTCGACCAGCACGACTCCGGCGACGTCGTCGGGATGGTCGGCCGCGTACAGCCTGGCGATCAACCCACCGTAGGAGTGCGCCGCGAGCACGTACGGTCCGGGGACGTCCGCGGCCTGCAGGAGCGCGTGGAGGTCGTCGGCCGCTCCCACCGGGGTGCTCGGCTGCGGGATGTCGTCGCTCCGGCTCGGCTGACCGGTGGTCGTCGGGGCTCCCGGCCGGTCATAGGCACACACCCGGGTGGTCTCGGCGACCTCGGGAAGGACCTTGGGCCCGGTCTGCTCGGGGGCATCCCACAGGTCGGCGGCCGTGTCGAGCCCGGACACGAGGACCACGGTGGGCCCGCCCGAGCCGCGGCACTCCATGTAGATGTGGCGACCGCCGCCGATGTCGACGAGACCGGCGAGGTCCTCCGCGGCGGCCTGATCGCCGGCCGGGGCTCGATCCGACGCGTCGGTGTCGGTGGTGCAGCTGACCGCCACCAGTGCGATCGAGACCGCCAGGACGGCGCCGACGAGGTGGCGGAACCTCGTCGGCGATCTGTCGGACGTGGTGATTCCGGACGAGGTCATGACCCTTCCCCCCTGTCAAGAACGGCTCCCCCTGAGCCGCACCGGTATTTCTAAGGGAAAGTAGAAATACCGTCAAGAGTTTTGCGGGTACTTCTGTGGAGTACTAGAAATAACAGGCGACAAGGGGGCGCTTCGATGAGCACGATCCAGGAGCAGGCACGGGCACTCGGCGACCCGACCCGGCATGCGATCTTCCGCTACGTGGTCGACGCGGGGGAGCCGGTCGGGGTGGGGGAGCTCACCGATCACGTCGGGCTCAACCACAACGCCGTTCGCCAGCACCTGACCAAGCTGGTCGCCGCCGATCTCCTGATCGAGGGCCGGTCCGCGACCGGTGGTCCCGGGCGTCCCCGGCTGGTGTACACCGCCGCCCCGGCGGTCGAGAGCCGTTGGGGAGCCACCGGCCCCTACGAGCGCCTGGCGCTCCTGCTGACCGAGATCATCCGCACCGGGGAGACGCCGGTGGAGATCGGTCGGCGCGCCGGACGCCAGGAGGCCGCCGGTCACCCCGCGGGGGACGACGCGGTCGCGGCGCTGGTCCGGACCATGACCCGCAGCGGCTTCGACCCGACGGTGGAGCAGCGCGACGGCGGCGTCGACCTGGTCCTGCACACCTGCCCGTACGAGTCGACCGTGCTCGCGGATCCCGACACCATCTGCGAGCTCCATCGCGGGCTCGCGATGGGCGTGGTCGAGGAGGTCGGGGGCGCAGTGGTCGACGACCTCGTGCGCCAGGATCCGCGCAACGCGCAATGCCGCCTCAGGATCGCGCTCGAGGCCGACACCCGCTCGCCCGACGCCCGCTCGCCCGACGCCGCCGCGCCCCCCACGCCCTCGCCCGGACCCCCGACCTCCTGAGCCCGGGTCTCGATCCCGTCGGTCAGCTGGCGTCGGTCTCGAAGCTCACCTCGGCGAGTTCGGCGAGCAGGTCGCTCGACTCCGCCAGTGCGGTGGCGACGATCTCCTTGGCGGTCTCGAGGAGG
>JAEXGP010000295.1 GCA_023450775.1 Actinomycetes bacterium
CCGCGGCACCGAACGCGTCGCTGACCGACGTGCCGGCGCTCGCCACGCCGGAGCCGAGCACGCTCAGGTCTTCGACCGCACCGTGCACCCGGACGCCGATCCACGCGAACGCCAGCACGAGCAGGATCACGGCGCCGTCGCGGATCTGCATCCGGCGGCGGCGGTCGGGGGCGTCGGGGTACAGCTTCATGGGATCCCTCCGTGGTGGTCCGGATCGACCCTACCGGCCGAAGCGCAACTTCTGGTTGCATCTGGATCCCCGCCGTGCGACGATGACGCGCAACCACTCATTGCACATCGATGCCTCAGGAGCCACCATGACACAGCTCGACCAGCCCTCTCCCCCCGCCCCCGACGGCCTGGAGCACGGAACGATCGTCCGCGAGATCCAGGTGGCCGCAGATCCCGACCTGGTGTTCGAGGTGGTCTCGAACCCCGGGCACCTGGAGCAGTGGTGGCCGGACGAGGCGGTGATCGAGCCGACCCCCGGTGCGGTCGGCCACTTCACGTTCGGCGAACCAGGCTCGCCCGACGCCCAGGTGCCGGCCGTCGAGGTGGTCGAGGCGGACCCGCCCCGGCTGTTCTCGTTCCGCTGGACGCACCCGGCCGGCGAGCCGGCCGACGAGCACAACTCGCTGCTCGTGACCTTCGAGCTCTTCCCGAGCGACGGCGGGACGCGCCTCCGCATGACCGAGACCGGGTTCCGGCTGCAGGGGTGGGAGGTCGCCGTGCTCGAGGAGACGTACCGCGACCACTGCGACGGCTGGGCGCACTTCGTGCCCCGGCTGGAGTCCTACCTGGCCGAGCTGGTGTCGGTGTGACGCCGACCCGTCCGTCCGGCGCCCGTCCGGCCCCCGCGTCCGGGGCCGAGGTCGACGACGAGCTGTGGTCCGCGATCGGCGACCCGACGCGGCGACGGATCCTGGACCTCCTGCTGGAGGCCGGCGACGGCACCGCGACCACCTTGAGCGAGCAGGTGACGGTGACCCGCCAGGCGGTGAGCAAGCACCTGGTGGTGCTCGACCGGGCCGGGCTCGTGCACGCGACCACCGCCGGGCGCGAGCGCCGGTACCGGGTGGACGACCGCCGGCTCGCCCGGGCCGCCGCGCAGCTCGCCGAGGTGGGCGCGCAGTGGGACCGTCGCCTGGGCCGCATCGCCCGCATCGCCGAGACCCTGCAGCGCGAGCGGGACGACCGCAGCGCCCGCGAGCGCGAACGGGACTGATCCCGCCGGGCTCTGCCGGCTCGGAGCCCGGGGCAGGGCGGGAAGTTTCAGTTCGGTGCACGGGGCGCCGATGGGTGGCCGTGGCCATCGGTGCGCCCGGGACGGGCGTCGACGAACTGACGGGGCCCGAGGACCTCGTCCGACGGCTGCTCGACGTCGCCCGGACGCGCACGGACACCGAGATGACGTGGGTGTCCAGGTTCCGCGGCGACCGGATCGAGCTCGTCCTGATCGCCGGGACCCTGGGCGGCGTGCCGGTGGACGAGGGGACCTCCTTCCCGTACGTCGACTCGTTCTGCGCCAGGGTGCTCGACGGGCGTCTCGCCAACGCGGTGGGCGACACCTGGGCCGATCCCGACACCCGTGGGCTCTTCCCGACCCTGCGGATGGGCATCCGCTCGTACGTCGGGGCCCCGGTGAAGGCGCCCAACGGCGCCGTGACCGGGATGCTGTGCGCGGTGAGCACCGAACCCCGGACGATCGACGACCGCGAGCAGGAGTTCCTCCAGATGCTCGCCGACACGACCTCGGACCTGCTGCGCGACGTGCCGATCGTGGGCGACGACCGCCGCCAGATCCGTGACCGGGTCGGCCGGGTGATCAACCACAAGATGCTGCGGACGGTCTTCCAGCCGATCGTGGACCTGGAGCACTCCCGCATCGTCGGGTTCGAGGCGCTGAGCCGCTTCCCCAGCGACCCGGCCCGCCCGGACCAGTGGTTCGCGGACGCCACCGCCGTCGGCCTGGGCGTGGCGCTCGAGGTGCACGCCGCCCGCACCGCCATCGACGCCATCCCCGAGCTCCCGGCCGACACCTATCTGAGCGTGAACCTGTCGCCCGCGGCGCTGATGTCCGTCGACGCGGAGGAGCTGCTGCCGGCCGAACCCACGCGGCTGGTGATCGAGCTCACCGAGCACGCCCGCGTCGGCGACTACCAGGAGCTGCGCACCGCGGTGAAGCGGCTCCGGGCGGAGGGCGTGCGGATCGCCGTGGACGACGCCGGCGCCGGCTTCGCGAGCTTCCGCCACATCCTCGAGCTCGAGCCCGACATCGTGAAGGTGGACCTCTCGATCAGCCAGGGCATCGCGGACGACCCCGCCCGCCAGGCGCTCGTCGGCGGCATGGCCGAGCTGGCGCACCAGTCGGGTGCCACGCTCGTCGCCGAAGGCGTCGAGGACCCGCGGGACCTCGACCGGTTGAGCATCCTGGGTGTCAGCGTGTTCCAGGGCTACCTCTTCGGACGCCCCTCGCCGCTGCCGTTGACCGACGAGGTCACGATCGTCGCCGCACCCTCCCCGGGTCGGCGCGAGCGCCCGTCGGAACCGGTGATCGAGACCCGCTTCGAGGCGGCGATCATGGGCTCCGCGGTGCCCACCGCGATCGTCGACCTGGACGGGACCCTCCGATCGGTGAACCACCACTTCGCGGCGTTCCTGCGCCGCAGCGTCGCCGAGGTGGAGTCGCTGACGTTCCAGGACCTCACCCACCCCGACGACCTGGAGATCGACCTCGAGCACCTCCGGGAGTGCCTGGAGGACCGGCGGGACAGCTACCGCATCACCAAGCGGTACCTCGACCCGAACGGCCACGAGATGCCCGCCGACCTGATCGTCACCGTGGTACGGGACCGCTCACGCCGTCCGCTGTACTTCATCTCGCACGTGCTCCCGGTCTGACCGGGACCCGACCGGGCGCACCCGAGGTGCCGTTCAGGCGCTGATGACCTCGCCGAAGCGCTCCAGGGTCGCCGGGGGGGCGAAGTCGGCGAACCACGCGTAGACGCGGTCCACCCCGCGCTCGTGCAGACCGGCGAAGTGGTCGACGAGCTCGCCGACGGTGCCGATGACCACGCGGGACCCGAGGCCCTCGGTCCCGAAGCGGCGGTGCACCGTGGCGGTGACCTCGTCCCGGTCGGCCTCGTCCGCGACGACGGCGACCATGGCCTGCACCGACACCCGGGCGTCGCCCGCTCGCTCGCGCAGCTCCTCCAGCCGGTCGAGCTGGTGCACCGGCAGGTTCCACCAGTCCGCGTGCCGGGCCACGAGGTCGAGCGTGCGCGGCCCCACGCCCCCGATCGTGATCGGGATCGCCCCGCTCGGCACCGGCCGCTGCTGCGCGCCCTCGAGCGTGAAGTGCTCACCCCGGAAGTCGACGACCTCGCCGGTCCAGAGCGCCTCGAGCACCTGCAGGGTCTCGGCCAGCCGCCCGACCCGGGCCCTCGGCTCGGTGGAGCCCACCCCGAACTGGTGGAGCTCCTCGGGCACGGACCCCCACCCGATGCCCAGGTCGAAGCGCCCTTCCGACGCGTGGTCGAGCGAGGTGACCTGACGGGCCAGGACCGCCGGATGGCGGAACGCGTCGCACAGCACCAGATGCCCGACGCGGAGCGTGGCCGTGCGGGCGAGCACCCACGCGGCGATCTCCATGGCCTCCCACATGCCCTGGTCGGTGGCCAGCGGCGGCGCCAGGTGGTCCATGAAGGCGATGCCCTCGAACCCTGCCGCCTCGGCGGCGAGCGCCCGCTCGACGATCGCCTCGTGGGTCATGCGCATCTGGGGCAGGAAGAGGTGGAACGTGGGGCCGTCGGTGTCGGTCACGACGGCATCCTTGCCGCTCCGCCCGGGTACGGAGGCGATGGGAGGGTCGGACGTCCCTGGAGGCCGCCATGCCCTTGATCGAACGAGTTCTCGACCGCACGGAGTGCACGTCGCTCGCCGCCCACCTGGAGCGCGGCGGCGGGGAGGGCCTGGACGCGGCACGACGCGTGGAGCCGTCGGTCCTCATCGACCTCATCGCGGACTCGGGGCTCCGCGGCCGGGGCGGCGCCGGCTTCCCCACCGGCGTGAAGTGGGCCACGGTCGCCGCCGCTGCAGCGGAGCGACCCCCGAGCGTGGTGGTCAACGCGGCGGAGGGTGAGCCGTCCACGTTCAAGGATCGCCAGCTCCTCCGCATGAACCCGTACAAGGTGCTCGAGGGTGCGTTGATCGCGGCGCACGCCGTCGGGGCCGAGCGGGTGGTCGTGGCGACCAAGTCCAGCTTCCGACGGGAGCTGGCACGGCTGCGGAGCGCGATCGACGAGCTCGACGCCGAGGGCTGGTCCGACGGCGTGGCGTTCGAGGTGGTCGAGGGGCCCTCGGAGTACCTGTTCGGCGAGGAGACCGCGCTCCTCGAGGTCGTGTCGGGCCGGGGGCCGTTCCCGCGGGTGGCGCCGCCCTACCGTCGGGGCGTGGAACCGCCGTCACCCGACCTGGCCAACACCGCGTCGACCGCGGCGCTGGTGGGCGACGAGCCCGGGGCGGACCCGGCGGCGCTGGTCGACAACGTCGAGACGCTCGCGAACGTGCCGGCGATCGTCGCCCGGGGCGCCGAGTGGTTCCGCCAGGTCGGCACCGCCGACTCGCCCGGCACGATCGTGTGCACCATGACCGGCGCCTGCGCCGTGCACGCGGTCGGCGAGGTCCCCATGGGCACCACGCTCCGCGAGGCGATCGACATCATCGGCGGCGGCGCCCGCCGCGGGCGCGTGATCGGGGCGTTGTCGGGCGTGGCCAACGCGATCGTCCCCGAGGAGCTGCTCGACACCCCGCTCACCTACGAGGACATGGCCGGGATCGGCTCCGGGCTGGGCGCCGCCGGTTTCCTGGTGCTCGACGACCGGACCGACGTCGCATCGGTCGCGGCCGGTGCGGCCCGGTTCCTGGCGGTCGAGTCCTGCGGCCAGTGCGAGCCGTGCAAGCGCGACGGCAAGGCGATCGCCGAGCGGCTCGCCTCGCTCGACGGACCCACCCCCGACGAGGACGACGTGGACGAGCTGCCCGACCGGCTCGCCACCGTGACCGACGGCGCCCGGTGCGCGCTCGCCACGCAGCAGCAGGTGGTCGTGACCAGCCTGCTCGAGCGCTTCCCCGGATCGCTCACGCCACGCCCCGGCGGTCCGGACGGCATTGCGCTGGACGTCCTGCCGATCGTCGACATCGTGGAGGGCCAGGCGCTGCTCGACACCACCCACCGGGCCAAGCAACCCGACTGGACCTACGACGAGCGGGACTCCGGCACCGCGCCGGTGGACCTGTGGCCGCGGGCGGACATGCGGCCCCCGGCCCAGGTGGTCGAGGGCAACCAGCGCGCGTCGGACGCCCTCGCCGGTCCACGCGAGGCGGTGCCCGACGCCATCCTCCCGCTCGTGGAGCTCACCGACGACCTGCGCCACGACCTCGACCGCGTGCTCGTCGAGGACGACCGGACCGCCGCGCTGCGGGCGCTCCGACGCCGGCTGGACACCTACGTGGACGTGGAGCGACGCATCGTGCACCCCTGGGCGGCCCGCGTCGCCCCCGAGGACGCTTCGGACGTCACCTGGGACGTGGAGCTCGACGAGCTGCGGGCGGAGCGCCTGGCCGCACTCGACGCCGACGGCCCGGCGGACGACCGTGCGGTGGCGGACCTGGTCGAACGCGTCCGGGCGATCATCGACGGCGAGGAGGCCCGGATCCTCGCCCTGCTCGAGGAGAAGATGGACGACCGGCAGCTCGACGACCTGGGCGCCGGGGTCAGCGAGGCGCTCGCGACCTCCCGGGCGGACTGAGCCGTCTCAGGACACGACCGCCCCTCAGGACACGACCGCCCCACAGGACACGACCGCCCCTCAGGACACGACGC
>JAEXGP010000425.1 GCA_023450775.1 Actinomycetes bacterium
GCGGGCCCCGGCGCGCCGTGGACGTCAGCGGACCCAGGTGCGGAACGCCAGGTCCTCGCCGGTGGCCACGAACGCCGGGTTCTCGGGCACCCGGTAGAACGACGTGCCGCCGGCGTAGGCGTCCTCGGTCACGGCGACCGACCACTCGCCGGTGCAGCCGCTGGCCGTGGAGATGACCGCGGCGTACACCGAACCGGCCTCCACCGCAGCAGGGCTGGACAGCGAGACCTCGGTCCACTGCGACCCGGAGCCGCCGCGGTAGGTGCCCGATCCGATCTGCGCGCCGGTCGGCGATCCGTCGAGGGCGACCCTCCGGATCTGGACGGTCACCGCGACCGAGCCGCTCGTGCGCAGCGAGACGCCGTCGAGCGTGCCGGTGCGCCCGGCGGTGAACACCTGCGCACGCGTGTACTCGTTGTCGCAGGTCATGAGCCCGTCGCCGATGGTGGCGGCGGCGTTGGACTGGTCGACGGCCCGGGTGCCGGGCGGCACCGTGGTGGTCGGTGGCGTGGTGGTCGGCGGCGTGGTGGTCGGAGGGGTCGTCGTCGGCGTGGTCGGGGGAGTGGTGGGCGGCGTGGTCGGCTGGACCACCACGTCCGGTCCGTCGGTGCCGGGACGCGTGGGCACCGGCGCGATCTCGAACTTCTCGCCGCGAATCAGGCGCAGGTACTCGCCGACCGTCATCACCGGCTGCCAGATGCCGTCGTTGCACGCGAGCACGTACGCACCGTCAGTGCCCCACGGGTTGCCGTCGGCCGCCTTCGCACACGGCTCCCACATCACCGCCTGGGTCTGGCAGGCCGTGACCACCACGGCGGCGACTCCGACGGCGACAGCTGCTGCGATCACTCGACGCATGGATATCCCCAACCCTCCTGGACGGCCCCGCAGCCGCCCGCCGAGCGAAAGGTACGTGAAGGGACTACGACGCGAAAGCCCGCGACGGCGATTTCACCGGACCGACACACGATCGTGCCGATCGCGTCGACGGGGCGCGGCGGACCGGTCACGCACGGCGCTTCCGGGGTGTCGCGAGGCGGCCCGGAAGCGGTCGCCGGAAGCGGGTCATCAGACCTGGTCGACGGCGACCGCGGTCGCCACCACCTGGACCTGTCGGTACTCCTGGACCTCGCCCGGGAGGTCGAAGGTGGCGGTGCGCGCCGGGGTTCCGGCCCAGCCGCCGACCTCAGCCCGGAACGCGCCGGGCTCGCACACGAAGTCGAAGCTGTCGTCGAAGAACGCCAGTCGTGACGGGTGCAGCGTGAAGGTCACACGTCGCGACTCGCCGACGGGCAGGGCCACGCGGGCGAACCCGACCAACTGGCGGTCGGGGCGCGCCACCGACGCGGACTCGTCGTGGACGAAGAGGGGCACCACCTCCACGCCTTCGCGGTCGCCCGTGTTGGACACGGTCACGGAGATCGTCGTGGCCGTGGTGGTGGAGCCGGCGCGGACCTCGAGGTCCGACCACGAGCAGGTCGTGGTGGACAGCCCGAACCCGAAGGGGTGCAGCGGCGAGGTGGGCGAGTCCGTGTAGTCGCCCCAGAACGCGCTCGCACCGCCGCCGGCGCGGTGGTTGTAGTGCACCGGGAGCTGACCGACGTGACGGGGAAGGCTGACCGGGAGCCGCCCCGACGGCGGCTCCGCGCCGAACAGCACGTCCGCGATCGCAGCGCCGCCCTCCTGTCCCGGCACCCACGCCAGCAGGGTCGCTGCGCTCAGCGCCTCGACCTCGGCGAGCGTGTGGACCCGACCGGACACCACGACGGTGACCACGGGAGTGCCGGTGGCGGCGACCGCCCTGAGCAGCTCCAGCTGCGGGCCGGTCAGATCCAGGTCGACCGCGTCGCGGGCTTCGCCGACGGTCGAGTCGGGGACGAGCCCGGACCGCCCGCCCAGGCAGCACACCACCAGGTCGGCCCGTGCTGCGGCCTCGACCGCGGCGGGGATGCCCGAGGCGTCGTCGCCGGTGACCGCGCACCCGGGTTCGTGGAGGACGGTCGCGCCCGAGCCCTCGAGCGCGGCGGTGATCCCGGCCAGCGGCGTGGTCGACGGCGGGTGGTGCGGGCCGGGCGCGAAGGCACCGCCGGCCTGGGGGAGCAGCCCGCTGTCGTCCGTGGCGTCGCCGTAGATGATCTCGAGGTGGGCGGGGTAGTGGTAGTCGCCCTGCAGCAGCCGGACGTCGTCGGCCGCCGGTCCGACCACGGCGACGGTCCGGCCGGGCGTCGTCGGGTCGACCGGCACGGTGCCGTCGTTGGTCAGCAGGACGATCGACTCGACCGACGCCCGTCGGGCGAGCGCCCGGCCGCCCGGGGTGCCGAAGGCGGCCGGTGCCGCGTCGGAGTCGACGAACGGATCCTCGAACAGCCCGAGCGCCACCTTCTGCGCCAGCACCCGGCGGACCGCCGCGTCGACGATCGCCTCGGGGACGATGCCGGCCTCGACCAGCGGTGGCAGCTCGGCGTAGCAGTCGAGCGCGGGCAGCTCGACGTCCATGCCCGCGAGCAGCGCCTTGGCCGCGGCGACCCCCTTGGTGGGTGCGATGCGGTGGAACGTGCGGAGCAGGTCGACGGCGAAGTAGTCGGCGACCACCGTGCCGGTGAAGCCGAGCTCGCCGCGGAGCAGCTCGATGAGGATCATCGCCGAGCCGGCGCAGGGGAGGCCGTCCACCGACGAGTAGGAGTTCATGACCGAGCTCAGACCGGCGTCGCGGATGGCCGCGGCGAACGGCTCGGCGAAGACCTCGCGCAACTCGCGCGACCCCAGCTGCACCGGACCGTGGTTGCGGCCGCCCTCGGGGAGCCCGTAGCCGAGGAAGTGCTTGCCGGTGGCGATGACGCCGTCGCGGGCGCGTGGCTCGAGCGTCGCGCCGGCGGCGGCGTCGGCGTCGGCGTCGGGGTCGACGGGCTCGGGCCGGCCGAGCTCGCCGCTGCCCTGGAGGCCGATGACGTACGCGACGCCGAGCTCGCCGGCGAGGACCGGGTCCTCGCCGTAGGTCTCCTCGACGCGACCCCAGCGCGGGTCCCGCGCGATGTCCAGGACCGGGGCCAGGCTCTGGCGGGCGCCGACCGCCAGCATCTCGCGGCGGATGTGGTCGGCGACCTCGTGGACCAGCTCCCGGTCCCAGGTGGCGGCGAGTCCGATCCCCTGGGGGAACTGCACCGCGTCGCGGGCGCAGAAGCCGGCGACCGACTCCTCGTGGATGATCGCCGGGATCCCGAGTCGGGTCTCCTCGACGAGGAAGCGCTGGATCTCGTTCGCGAACACGGCGAGGCCCTGCGGGCGCAGCCCGGTGGACGCGGCGATGCGCGTGACCTGGCCCGTGCCGTTCGCGAGCAGCCGGCGCGCGGCCTCGTCGGAGAACCCGCTGTCGTCCACGAGCTGGGTGGACCACACGCAGCCGAGCTGCGCCAGCTTCTCGGCCAGCGTCATGTCGGCGATCAGCGCGTCGATGTCGGTCATGGGCCGCGATCCTTGCAGAGCCGCGACCGTGCCCGACGCGGCCGCCCGCCCGCGACGCGCCCGCTACGGTGCGCGGCCATGGCCGACGTCGTGATCTTCCACAACCCGAACTGCAGCACCTCGAAGTACGCCGTGGGCGTGGCCGCGGACCTCGGCGTGGACGTCGAGGAGCGGCGCTACCTGCTCAAGGCCCAGCGTCCCACCCGCGACGAGATCGTCGAGCTGCTCGGCGAGCTCGAGGACCCGGCCACCGACCTCGTGCGCCGCGACGCCAACTTCGCCAAGCTCGGCCTCAGCGATGACGACGTGGCCACCCTCGAGCAGGTGGCCGACGTGCTCGCCGAGCACCCCGAGCTGCTGCAGCGACCGGTCCTGGTCAAGGACGGGCGGGCGATCATCGGCCGGCCGAAGGACCGCGTGGAGCCGTTCCTCCAGAGCTGAGCTCCCACTGATTTCGTTCCACCTCTTCGACGCTGCAGCGTCGGAAAGGTGGAACAGAACGTGCTGCGGGTCAGGCGTCGGGGCCGAAGAGGGTGGTCACCACCGGCTCGATGCACATCGCACCGATGTCGGCGGGGTCCGTGTCGGGCGCGAACACGTGACGGACGAAGCCAGTGAGCAGCTGGCCGACGACGAGCTGGGCGACGGTCACCGGGTCCTCGACCTCGGGCACCATCTGCTCGATCCATCCGGTGGTCGCCGGCTCGAGCAGGTCCATGAGGGCCTGGCCCACCGGGAGCACCGTGGCCTCGCCGTGCATGCCCTCGCTGATCAGCAGCCGCCAGATCGCCTGCTCCTCGAGCGCGCCCTCCCACACGTGGCGGAACAGCGCCCGCATCCGGTCGGCCGGAGGGTCCGACGGGTCGATCGGGAACTGGTCCGACATCCGGCTGCCGTACTGGCGCTCGGCGACCACTGCGGCGAGCAGGGCGTCCTTGGACTCGAAGTAGTGGTAGATCGCCGCCACCTGCAGGTCGCAGGCGGCTGCGAGCTGGCGCATGGTCATGCCCTTGGCGCCGCGCTCGGACATCAGTCGGAGCGCGGTGTCCAGGATGTGGTCGCGCTGGTTGGGTCGCGTCGCGACGCCGTCGGCGGTGGGCATGGCGGACAGTGTGTCAGTCGGGCGCCCGCGGGTGTGCGAAGTGCGGACGCGCCTCCGCCCACCGGCACCGCTGGGCGGGACCGGTGGGCGCGAGCGGTCAGTGCGGGACGGGGCAGCCCGAGCCGGAGTACGAGGCGGGGATGTCCTCGAGCGCGATCACGAGCGTGGAATCACCGCGCCCGGGCGTCAGGCCCTCGGGCACCTCGATGTCGGGGAGACGGCTGAGCAGCTCCTGGAACACCGTCTTGACCTCCATGCGGGCCAGATTGGCGCCCAGGCAGAAGTGCGGGCCGATGCCGAAGGCGAGGTGCGGGTTGGACTCACGGGTGAAGTCCAGCTCGTCGGGCCGGTCGAAGACCGTCTCGTCCCGGTTGGCCGAGCCGTAGAGCATGAGGACGCGGTCGCCCTCCTTGAGCTCGGTGCCGCGGTAGGTGTGGTCGCGGGTGACCGTGCGGATGAAGCTCAGCACCGGGGTGACGTAGCGGATCAGCTCGTCGACGGCCCGGTCCATGAACTCGTCGTCCCAGAGGTTGTCGAGCATCAGCTTCTTCTGCTCGGGGAACTTCGAGAGCGCGACCAGGCCGCCCGAGATGGCGTTGCGGGTGGTCTCGTTGCCGGCCACCAGCAGCACGGCCAGGAACGCGAGAAGCTCGTCGTCGTTGAGCGTCGAGTGGTACTCGCGCTCCTCGAGCTCCTCCTTGGTGATGCCCTGGAGCGCCTTGTGCTCCTTGGTCAGGTCACCGGCGTCGAACGCCTGGGTGAGGATCGAGATGATGTCGTCCTTGGGGTCGGCACGCCGCTCGGCGATGAGCTCGAGGCAGAGGGTGGCGTACTCGCCGAAGGCGCCGGCGGCGGCGTGGAGGATCGGGTCGTCGGCCTCGATGTGGCCGTCGCCCGCCATCATCGCGTCGGACCAGGCGTACATGGACAGGCGCTGCTGCGGGTCCAGACCCATGAGCTCGCAGATGATGATCAGCGGCACGTGGATGGCGAAGTCCTGGACGAAGTCCACCGTGACCCGCTCGACGTCCTTGCCCTCGGCCGCCGCCTTGGCCTGCACCTGCTCGGTCATCTGGTCGATGATCTCGTTGGTCAGCTGGCGGACGTGCGGGATGAGGTCCCGGACCCGGCGCGGGGTGAAGCCCTGGTTGATGAGGCGGCGCTGGCGGATGTGCTCCTCGCCGTCGAGCGTGATGATCGACATGTCGCCGGCGATCACCGGACGCACGCCGAAGCGGTTGCAGTACGTCTCGGGGTCGCGGCTGATCGTGAACACGTCCTCGTGGCGAGCGGCCACGTAGAGGTTGTTCGGCTCGTCGCGGACGAGCGTGGGCTGGGCCCGGAGCCAGGCGTAGAGCTCGCCCGGGTCGTCGAAGATGCGCGGGTCGCAGAAGTCGGTCTGCGAGAAGTCACGCTCGTCGGAGGGAGAGGTGGAGGAGTCCTCGAGCAGGGTCATGCCGTCACGGTAACGATGACCGAACGTTCGTTCAAGGGCTGACCGAACGATCGTTCAGATCTGCCCGGGTGAACCTGGCGGACCACCGGCCGAACGTTCGCTCAGCGGGATACGCTCGCCTCAACGGACGCCGCCCGCTCGGCGGCCCGGAGGGGGCTCCATGACGTCCATCGACCCGATCCCGCTCTCGGAGGTCGACCTGCTCGACCTCGACGCGTTCGTGGCCGGCCGCCACCACGCCATGTTCCGCACCTTGCGGGCGGAGGACCCGGTCCACTGGGCCGAGGAACCCGACGGTCCCGGCTTCTGGTCGGTGACCAAGCACGCGGACCTGCAGACGGTGAACCGCGACACGACCACGTACTCGAGCCAGGTCGGCAGCACCCAGCGGATCGATCCCGCGGCCGACAGCGCCTTCGACACCCGCGGCGTGCTGCTGCTCGACTCGGACCCGCCCATCCACACGCGCTACCGCCGGCTGGTCAACAAGGGCTTCACGCCGCGCATGATCGGCATGCTCGAGCAGCACCTGCGCTACCGGGCCGAGCTGATCGTGGACGAGGTCATCGAGGCGGGCGAGTGCGAGTTCGTGACCGACCTGGCGGCCGAGCTGCCGCTCCAGGCGATCGCCGAGATCATGGGCGTCCCGCAGGAGGACCGCCGCCTGATGTTCGAGTGGTCGAACACGATGATCGGCAACCAGGACCCCGAGTACCAGGACCCCGACAACCCCGACAAGCCCATGCAGGCCGCCGCGGAGATCTTCGCCTACGCGAACAACCTGGCGTCGTTGCGTCGCGACGACCCGCGGGACGACATCGTCACCACGCTGCTCAACGCCGAGATCGAGGGCGAGCAGCTGAGCGAGCTCGAGTTCGACATGTTCATGCTGCTGCTCACGGTGGCGGGCAACGAGACCACCCGCAACGCCACCGCCGCCGGGATGCACGCACTGCTGCAGCACCCCGAGCAGTTCGCCAAGCTGCTGGCCAACGCGGACGACGCCACCTACCTGTCGGTCGCCATCGACGAGATCCTCCGCTGGGCCACACCGGTGCTGCACTTCCGTCGGACCGCCACGGCGGACGCCGAGATCCGCGGTCGCCAGATCAAGGCCGGGGACAAGGTGCTGATCTGGCACATCTCCGCCAACCGCGACGAGGAGGTGTTCGAGGACCCGTTCCGCTTCGACCTGGAGCGGCGGCCCAACGAGCACGTGGCCTTCGGCGGCGGCGGTGCGCACTACTGCCTGGGCGCCAACCTGGCGAAGCTGGAGCTCGAGATCATCTTCGCCGAGGTGCTCAGCCGCATGCCCGACATCGCTGCGGCCGGCCCGGCCGAGATGCTGCGGTCCAACTTCATCGGCGGCGTGAAGCACCTGCCGGTGACGTTCACGCCGGGCCGTCGCAAGCACCCCGTCCAGCGCTGACGCGGGGTCGGGTGCCAGCTTCTGCGTTCCGCGTGGTCGCCTGACGACCACCCGGCACGCGATAGCCCCGGGCCAGGGCGGTCAGCGCACGATGTGTCAGCCGGCCCGCACCGCGGCGGCACCCGCGGCGAGCGACGCCAGGCCGGCGCGCAGCTCCTCGGTGCCGGGCCAGCCGAAGCCCAGGCGGAAGTGGCGGCGGTCGGCGTCGAACCAGTGGCCCTCGCCGACGAAGGTCCCGTCGCCGTTGATCGCCCGGTAGAAGCCGTCCACGTCGTCGACCACGCCGGGCCGCAGGCGCGGGAAGCACACGACGCCCGCCCGGGGTTCGACGACGTCCAACCAGTCCTGCTGCCCGACCCAGTCCGACAGCACGCCCCGGCGCTCGGCGATCACCGGGAGGATCCGCGCCAGGTGGTCGTCCCGACGACGCAGCACCTGGCACGCCGCCTCCTCGTCGAGCGTGGACCCGCAGATCACGACCTGCTCCTTGGCCGCGAGCAACCGCTCCTGCAGCTCAGGGTCCTGGGACACGACCCAGCCCAGCCGCAGCCCCGGCAGGCCGAACGACTTGGACAGCGAGCTGACGCTGATCGCACGGCTCGACAGCGTCGCCGCCACCGGCAGCGGGTCCGGGTCCATGTCCCGGTACGTCTCGTCGACGAGCAGCCACAGCTCGTGGCGCTCGGCGAGCGCCACGAGCGCGTCCAGGTCGGCGCGCGACAGCACGGTGCCGGTGGGGTTGTGCGGCGACGTCACCGAGATCAGGCGGGTGGACGGTCGGACCGAGGCCAAGACCCGTTCGACGTCCAGGGCGAAGCCGTCCTCCATCCGCAGCTCGAGCGTCTCCACCTCGGCGCCGATGACCCGGGGCGTCTCCAGGTTCGTGGCGTAGTTCGTGAGCTCGACGAGCAGGTGGTCGCCGTCCTCCAGCAGCGACGTGGCCACGAAGAACAGCGCGGCGGCGGCACCGGGCGTGCAGAGCACGTCGCCGGCGCCCAGCGTGGTGCGGCCTCCGGGGTTGGAGTGCTCGGCGATCAGCTCGCGCAGCTCGGGAAGGCCGCGGTGGTCGCCGTACGCGACGGTCAGATCGCCGGGGAGCTCCACCCCGAAGTCGGCGAGCGTGCCGTCGGTGAACGAGCTCTCCGTGAGGTTGCACCGGATCGTGTCGTAGCCCCGTTCCTCGGGCGACTCGATCTCGATGGGCAGGCGGCGGTACCTCATGCGGCGACGCTACCGGCGCGTCCGGTGGTCGCTGCGGGGTTCGCGCCCGTAGCGTCGGCGCGGTGGCCGTCGATCCCGACCGAGTCGCGTTCCGGCGTCTGACCGACGACGACCTGCCGATGCTGCACCGTTGGCTCAACGAGCCGGGCATCGTGCAGTGGTGGGAGGGTGACGACGTCACCTGGGACGGCGTGGTCGGGCAGTACTCGGCGGCGGCCACGGCGGACGACTCGGTGGAGCACCACGTGGTCGAGCTCGACGGCCGGCCCGTCGGGTGGATCCAGTGCTGGTTCCTGGCGGACGAGGACGAGGTCGACGGGTGGGTCGAGCGGGGCTTCGACCCGGCGACGACCGCGGGCGTCGACTACCTGGTCGCGGATCCCGCCGACCGGGGCGCGGGGCTCGGCTCGTCGATGATCGGCGCCTACGTGGAGCGGGTCGTGTTCGGCGAGCACGACTGGATCGACACGGCGGGCTCCGACCCCGACCGGGACAACGAGCGGTCGTGGCGGGCGCTGGCGGCCGCGGGGTTCCGCGAGGTCGGCCCGCTGGCTGCGAACGGCCGGATCTACCGGCTGATGCGTCGCGACCGGGCGGAGTCGTCGGGGCCGCGGCTCACTTGACGGTGACGGAGCGGCAACCGAGCGACACGCCCTGTCCCGTCGGCGTGTCGAGCAGCGTCACGCAGATGTTGCGGGTGCCCGGGGAGCCGTTCCACATGGCGGCCCAGCGGCCGTCGACCGTCTGCACCTCGCGGACTGCCACCTCGGCGCCCATCGTGGACACCACGCGGACCCGCGGCGCGCCCTCGGGGTCGATCGCCACGCCGGCCACGGCGATCGTGCGGCCGCTCGCCTGCGCCAGCTCGATCGCTCCGCCGGGGAGGTTCACCGGCGCCGGCGCGGCGGGCCCGCCGCCGCCCACCGTGAACTTCGTGGACATCAGCTGCGCCGAGGACGACGAGGCGTTGACCGTCGAGCGGAACGAGGACCCGATCACGTCCCGGCTGCCGCCGGTGCCCACCAGGCGGATCGTCGCCTTGTCGACGCGACCCGAGGCACCGAGCGGACCGAGGATCTGCACCGACGTGACCTGGCCCAGGCCGAACCACGCACCGAGCTGCGCTCCCGTGTACGAGCGGACCCAGGCCGCGTTGGGGTTGCCGCCGATGAGGTCGGCCGCGTCGGGCACCCCGCGCAGGTACGGCAGGGCGCTGACCCAGACCGTCTCGCTGTTCTCCGTGTGGCCGCCCGACGAGGCGGAGTAGACGGCATCGATGAGCGCGCCGCCGTACGTGACGACCTGGGTGTTCGTGGTGTCGACGGCGGAGGTCCACTGCGCGCCCATGGCGCCGCCCTCCTTCTCGAAGCCCAGGTAGGACTGGTCGGGGAGCCCGCCCACGATGTCGTACGAGCCGCCACCGCCCGCGGCGTTGACCTTCTTCTGCGCGTACGTCCGGGCCGCGATCGCCTGGGCGCGCAGCGCCTCCGCCGGCCAGGACGACGGCATCTCGCCGAGCCCGTAGAGGTACTCCTGCATGGAGGTGCTCAGCACCGCCCGGACCGTCCCGTTGCCGACCGGGAGCAGCAGCAGGGACCCGCGGTTGTAGCGGTACCCGGGCGGCGTCATGCGCATGGGCGAGCCGTTCATGTCGACCATCACCGCGGCGGCCGTGGCGTTGACGCCGCCCGACAGCACGATCGTGTTCCCCGACGACGCCACGGTGACCGGCGCGGCGGTCGTGCC
Source organism: Actinomycetes bacterium (assembly GCA_023450775.1). Classification (GTDB taxonomy): domain Bacteria; phylum Actinomycetota; class Acidimicrobiia; order Acidimicrobiales; family Microtrichaceae; genus Dermatobacter. The sequence continues at coordinate 10,417 of JAEXGP010000425.1, forward strand.
GAGCGATGGTCCGAACACGGCGGTGAACGACGTGGCGCCCGACGGCGCGAGGGAGAAGGTCGCGGACGTGCCGAGCAGCACCCGGATCCCCGGCGTGGCGGTCGTGGTGACCGCGGTCCCCGAGTAGTAGTGCCCCAGGATCTGACCGGCCGACGCACCCTGCGCCGCCATGCCGCGGGCGCCCCACTGGCTCATGCCCACGCCGTGGCCCCAACCGGACCCGGTGAACGTGAACGTGGTGTCAGCGGCGGCGACCGGGGCCGACACACCCCAGCCGGCGAGGGCCAGGACGACGGCGGCCAGCACGACCACGACCCGGGCGGCCCGTCGGCGGGGACGGACGGCGGACGAGACGTCGGGGTGGCGGACCGGCGATCGAGGCGCGGCGGAGGAGATGGACGCGGACGGAGGGAGGGGCTCCACGGAGACTGACTCGGTCGCCGAACCGGCCGACTTGAGGTTCCGGGCACGTGGCACGTGGCTCACCCCGCGCTGCCGCCTCACCGTTCCGATGGGTGTGTCCGCCTCACCCGTGGAACGCTACCGGCGACATGCGAGTCGCCACCTTCAACGTCCGGCACGGTCGTCCGCCCAGGGCCCGCAGGGCCGATCACCCGCAGCTCCTCGACGCCGTGCGCTCCCTCGACGCGGACGTCGTGGCGCTCCAGGAGCTCGACCGGGGCACCCGGCGGGTCGGCGGTGTGGACCAGCCCGACCTGATCGCCCGCGGGACGGGCTCGCACGTGGAGTTCGCCAGGGCGATCGACCACGACGGCGGGGAGTACGGCATCGCGCTCGCCACGCGGTCTGCGCCCGTGCGCACCGAGCTGCTCCGCCTGCCCGGCGCGGGCGAGCCCCGGGTGGCGCTCCTGGCCACCATCGAGCACGACGACCCGCCGCGCCGTTGGACGGTGGGCTGCACCCACCTCACCACGAGGCCCGCCGAGGCGGTGGCCCAGCTGCGACTGGTGCTGGCGGCGCTGGCCGAGACGGCCGGCGCCGGGCCGGCCGTGCTGCTGGGCGATCTCAACCTGGGTCCCGACCGCGTCGGCCCCGTGCTGGCCGAGGCCGGCTGGGTCGCCGCACCGAGCGGTCCGACGCACCCCACGACGCGTCCCGACCGCCGCATCGACTGGGTGCTGGTCCGGCACGCCAGGGTGCGTTCGGCGCACGTGGTCGACGTCCGTGCGAGCGACCACCTGCCCCTCGTCGCATCGCTCGAGGCGGCGGCGCGTCCGCCTCTCATGGACGCCGGGGAGCGCGCTCCGTAGCCTTGGCGGTCGGGGAAGCGCAGGAGCGGGTGCGGCGGGATGCAGCGGATGGAGCAGGATCCGGAGGAGCTGGCGGCGGGCGCCGCGCCGCGCCAGAGCGAGAGCGACCGCCCTCCGGTCGGTGAGCCGCTGGTCGTGTCCAGGCGGAATCCGGCCGCCCGTCCTGCCGGGATCGACGTGACCACCGCCCAGGTCACGGCGGTGGCGCGGCGACCCCAGGCCCGGCCCG
>JAEXGP010000361.1 GCA_023450775.1 Actinomycetes bacterium
TCGCGGATCTGCGCAGCACGCAGCGCCGCCACCGCGGGGCCGGCTCCGCGGCACGCGACGGCAGGGACCCCGGGATCCTCGTCTGACGACCACGCACCAGGCTGGACCGCGACGCCAGCGGGCGAGATTCTCGGGGCCAACCCTCATCCGGGGACCGGCCGCTCCGATCCACCCAGGAGCACGGATCGCTCGGACCCCCGCCACGGATCGGCGACGTCCACCCTGGAGCGCGCCCCGTGATCTCCGACCTGACCCTGCGAACGCTGCAGGCCTCCCTCTGGGGGCTCGACGCGCGACGTTCCGCGGCCGAGGACAACGTCGCCAACGTCGCCACCCCCGGGTTCACGGCGAGCACCGTGGACTTCGAGTCGTCGCTGCGGGACGCGATCGGTCGCGGCGAGCCCATGGGTCTGGACGTCGACGTCAAGGCGTCCACCGCGCCGAGCCAGCTCAACGGCAACAACGTGGACATCGGCGACGAGCTCACCGGCCTGACCGAGACCGCTCTGCGCCAGCAGCTGGTCATCCGGGCCATGAACGGCAAGTACGACACCCTCCGTACGGCGATCGGGAGCTGATCATGCGCGTGACCCCCTTCTCCGGCCTCGGCGCGCCCGCCTCGGGTATGCGCGTGTACCAGACCTGGATCGATGCGGTCGGCGACAACGTCGCCAACATCAACACGATCAACCCGGCGGGCAGCCCGGCGTTCCAGGAGCGCTACGTCATCGCCAGCTCGAGCGGAAAGAACGGCGTGGGCCGCGGCGCCTCGATCGGCGACGGCTCCTACGTGGCCGGCGCGGCGTTCGGCTCCGCCGAGGGCCGGCTGGTGTACCAGCCCGATCACCCGTACGCGGACGCCGACGGGATGGTGCGGGTGCCGGACATGGACCTGCCCACCCAGATGACGAACCTGATCATCGCCCAGCGCGCCTACTCGGCGAACGTGACCGTCTTCGAGCGGGCCCGCGACTCCTACGAGCGTGCGCTCGAGCTCGGGAGGTGACCGTGCCCATCCAGCCGATCTCCGCCGTCACCGCCGCGTTCCCGACCACCGCCACGTCGCCCGCCACGGCGGCGTCGTCGACGGGCTCCGCGGACGACTTCTCCAAGGCCATCACCGGTGCGCTCGACGACCTCGACGCCTCGCAGCGCAACACCGACCAGCTCGCCCGTGCGGCGGCCACCGGTGACCTCGACCGGGTCGAGGACCTGATGGTGGCGTCGACCGAGACCCAGCTGCTCACGCAGCTCACCGTCGCGGTGCGCAACCGAGCGATCGAGTCCTTCAACGAGGTCATGAGGATGCAGCTGTGAGCCTGGACGCACCGCCGTCGCCCGACACGACGGGAGCGGACGGCGCGCCGGGCGAGCCGTCACCCGCCTGGACGCCCACGACCGGCGGCCAGGGGGGCGTCGCCGGCCTCAAGGACAAGGTCACCAACCTGCTGGCCGGCTACTCCCGGAACCAGAAGATCGTCGCGGTGGCCGCCGTGGCCGCCGTCGTCGTCGCCGTCCTGTTCGTCACCCGGATGTCGGGCGGCGTCGAGAACTCGCCCCTCTACACGAACCTCTCCGCCGAGGACGCCGCCACCGTCACGACCGCCCTGGAGGAGCAGGGCGTGGCGTACGAGCTGGCCGCCAACGGCACGACGATCATGGTGCCGAGCGACCAGGTGGACCAGCTCCGGCTCGACCTGGCCGCCACGGCCCTGCCGAGCGACTCCAAGGTGGGCTACGGCGTCCTCGACGACCAGGGCCTCACCAGCTCGGAGTTCAGCCAGCAGGTCGGCTACCAGCGGGCCATGGAGGGCGAGCTCTCCAAGACGATCGAGTCGATCGACGTGGTGGACACCGCCGTGGTCCACCTGGCGATCCCCGACGACGGCGCGTTCGCACTCGACGACCAGAAGGCGTCGGCGAGCGTGCTCGTGCGCACCGAGCGGGGCCAGACGCTGGGCGACGACCAGGTCCGCGCCGTCGTGAACCTGGTGGCGTCGTCGATCCAGGGCCTCTCCCCCGATGCCGTGACCGTGGCCGACTCGGACGGCAACGTCCTGGCCGCCCCGGGCCAGCAGCTCACCGGCGGCGGCGGGGCCGGGTCGTCGCGTCGCCAGACCCAGCAGTTCGAGGCCGACCTCCAGGCATCGCTCGGCTCGCTGCTCACCACCGTCGTGGGCAACAAGGGCTCGCACGTCACGGTCGCCGCCAACCTGGACTACGACCAGACCAACATCGCCCGCGAGACGTTCGAGGCGCCGCCCGCGGGCCCCGACGGCCAGCCGCTGCGCACCGAGGCGTCGACCCGGAACGAGACCTACACGGGCGGTGCCGCGCAGGCGTCCGGCGTGCTCGGCCCCGACACGCCCGCCGCGGCGACGACCGGCGGCGACTCCGAGTACTCGCTCGACCAGGACGACGTCCGCTACGCCGTCAACCGGGTCGTCGAGACCACGAACGAGGCCCCGGGCGCCATCGAGCGGCTCTCGGTCGCCGTGCTCGTCGACGAGACCAAGGTGACGCCCACGCAGCTGCCCCAGCTGACCGCCGCGCTGACGGCGGCGGCGGGCATCGAGGCCGAGCGGGGCGACGTGCTCGAGGTGACCCGGACCAGCTTCGACACGAGCGCCGAGGCGGCGACCGAGGCGGAGCTCGACGCCGCCGAGGCCGAGGTCGGCACCGCGGACGACACCATCCGCAACCTGGTCCTCGTGGCCGCCGTCCTCCTCGTGGCGGTGGCGGCGCTGGTCGCCTACCTCCGCGGCCGCAGGATAGCCCACCAGTGGGAGCTCGAGGCGGTCGCCGCCGCGCAGGCCCTCCCGGCCGGCGAGCCGGCGATGGCGTTCACCCAGGAGGTCGAGCTCGCCGACGTCGTCGAGATCGAGTCCGTCGAGCCTGGCAGCGACCTGGTGGTCGCCCCGCCGGTCCCCGTCGTGGTCGAACCCGACCCGGTCGAGCTGCAGCTGCAGCAGCGCGACGAGCGTGACGCCGCGCTCGGCGAGCTGATCGAGCACCAGCCCGAAGAGGTCGCGGCCCTCCTCCGCAGCTGGCTCGCCGACCGCAGGAGCGGACCCCGATGAGCACCGTCGCCCCCGACCCCACCTCCAACCTGTCCGGGCCGCAGAAGTCCGCCGTGCTGCTCATGTCGCTCGGCACCGAGCGGGCCGCACGCGTCCTCCGACAGCTGGACGAGGACGAGATCACCGCGATCGTCGCCGAGGTCACGCAGCTGCGCGACGTGCCGGCCGACGTGGTCGACGAGGTGCTCGACGAGTTCGAGGTCACGTCGCGCGCCCGCCGCCACCTGGCCACGGGCGGCATCGACGTGGCCCGTGAGCTGCTCGAGGCCAGCCTGGGCGCCGACCGCACCGGCGAGATCGTCGAGCGCCTGTCCATGTCGTTCGTCAGCGCACCGTTCGAGTGCGTGCGCCGGGTCGATCCCCGGATGCTGCTCTCGTTCATCCGCGACGAGCACCCGCAGACGATCGCCCTGGTGCTCGCCCACATGCAGCCGGAAGCGGCGGCCATGGTGCTGTCCGGCCTGCCCGAGGCCACGCAGCGCGACGTCGCCGTGCGCGTCGCGCTCATGGACCGCACGTCGCCCGACGTCGTCGCGGTCGTGGAGGGCGAGCTCGAGCGCCGCCTGTCGTCGTTCGCACAGCCGGGGGACCTGTCCTCGGCCGGCGGCGTCCAGTCGCTGGTGGAGGTCCTGAACCGCTCCGACCGGGCCACAGAGCGCCTGATCTTCGACGGGCTCGAGGAGCACGACGCCGACCTGGCCGACGAGGTGCGGTCCCGGATGTTCGTCTTCGAGGACATCGTCAGCCTGGACGACCAGGCGGTCCAGCAGATCCTCCGCCGGGTCGACTCCAAGGACCTGGCCCTGGCGCTCAAGGGCGTCCGGGACGAGGTGCGCACCAAGGTCACCGCCAACCTGTCGCAGCGCGCGGCGGAGTCGCTGGACGAGGAGATCGCGCTGCTCGGCGCCGTGCGCCTGACGGCGGTCGAGGCTGCGCAGGGTGAGGTCGTGCGGGTGATCCGCCAGCTCGAGGACGCCGGCGACATCGTGCTGGCCCGCTCCGGCGAGGAGTTCGTCGAGTGACCCTGCTCGACGGCGCGGTGCGCCCCATGGAGCTGCCCCTGCTGCCCGACCCCGTCGAGCCGGCCGTGGAGGCTGACGACGAGGTCGTGGACGAGGGCGCCGGCGCCCGTCTGATCGGCTTCGCCTCGGGCCATCGCGAAGGGCGTCGCGCCGGGCACGAGG
>JAEXGP010000021.1 GCA_023450775.1 Actinomycetes bacterium
CCCCCGGCCCGCCGGGCGCGGCGAGCCCGAGCACCGCCGGCTGGTCGCCGCACAGGTCCACCAGCAGCGCGCCGGCCTGCGACGGCCGCCGGTCACGGGACAGGGCGGTCGCCAGCCCGGCCGCCACCGTGGACGTGCCGGAGCCGCCCTTGACCGACCACAGGGTGAGGAGCACGACCGACCTCCGGACGGCGCGCACGGGCGCACCGATCGAGGAGGGGAAGTGCCGGGCCGCCCACACCGGTCGGCCGCTGCACCAGGACGCTACGCGCGCGTGCCGCGTTCGTGCACCGGGGACCGCTCCCCGGTCACCTCGGACCGCTCTGGCGGCGCGATCCGTCGGATCACGACGGAAACCGGCGCCGGAGCGGTCGCGAGCTCAGACGAGCAGCAGGTCCCGCGCGCCGGCCTCGTTCGAGGGGTGGCGCAGCTTCGACATGGCCCGCACCTCGATCTGGCGGATCCGCTCGCGCGTGAGCTCGAACCGCTCGCCCACCTCCTCGAGCGTGCGCGGCTCGCCCCGATCCAGCCCGTAGCGGAGCCGGAGCACCTCGCGTTCGCGCTCGTCGAGCGAGGACAGCAGGTCGTCGAGCAGCGCCGGGACCATGCCGTCGGTGGCGGCCTTGTCCGTCGGCACGCCGTCGTCGGGGACCAGGTCGCCGAGCACCGCGTCGGCGTCCTCGCGGAGCGGCTCGGACAGGGACAGCGGCTCCGCCGCGTAGAGCAGCGTCTCGATCACCTTCTCCTCGGGCAGGTCCACCTCCTCGGCGAGCTCGGCGGTGGAGGGCAGGCGCCCCATCTCCAGCTCCATGCGGGAGCGGGTGCGCTGCACCCTGGACATGGTGTCGCCGGCGTGGACGGGGATCCGGATCGTCCGCCCGGTGTTCGCGATGCCCCGCGTGATGGCCTGGCGGATCCACCACGTGGCGTAGGTCGAGAACTTGAAGCCCTTCCGCCAGTCGAACTTCTCGACGGCGTGGATCAGCCCCAGGTTCCCCTCTTGGACGAGGTCGAGCAGCGGCACGCCGGAGCTCTGGTACTTCTTCGCGATCGACACCACCAAGCGGAGGTTCGCCTGCACGAACTGCTCCGCGGCCTGCTCGCCGGCGCGAGCGGTCCGTCGCAGCTCGCGCCGGCGGGCGGCTGTGAGGCGGGCGCCGGAGTCGAGCTCCTTGCGAGCCGCCTCCCCCTCCTCCATCGTCCGGGCCAGCCAGGCCTCGTCGTCCTTGGTGAGCAGCTCGTAGCGGCCGATCTCCGACAGGTACCGGCGAACCAGGTCCTCGTCGTCTCGTTCCACACGCTGGTTCGTCACCTGCACCTCGGCTTCCTCTGAGCACCGTCCTCCGACGGTGGCCCGGTCCGGCTGGAAGTCCTTCATCGGCAATCTGGGGTCGAAAACCTGAGCGCGTCGGCACCGAGGCACGCGGGTGCCACCCGACCGGCGACGCCGTCGGCGGCGCGGACGCCCTGCCTCAGCGGGTGAAGGCGGCGGCGTCGGCCACCAGCCGGCCCACACGGGCCACCGCGGCGTCACCGTCCGAGGGTCGCCGCACGGTGGCGACCTCGAGATCCGTCCGCAGCGAGTCCACGAGCAGCGGGAGCCAGCGCTGCAGCGGCGCGTCCGCCACCGGCGTGGTCCTGGCCAAGTGGTCGACGTAGGCCGCCTCGAGCGCACCGCCCACGAGCGTCCACGCCCCGATCCGGGCGCCGTCGTCGCCGAGGTCGCGCAGGGCGGCGAGCACCTCGGCGGTGGCCGGGCCGGGTGGCACGACCACGCGGTCGGTCGGCAGCTCGCGCAGCTGGGGCAGGCGGGCCACGAGCACGTCGGAGCGCCACGCGTGGTGCATGGCGATGCCGTCGAACGCCACGACCGCGGCCGGGTGCGCCGCGTCGGCGACCCAGGCGCCGATCACCTCGTGCAGCTCGCGCTCGAGCCAGGCGCGGGCGCCGAGGAGCGCGGCCGTGCCCATCAGGTCGAGCGGGCCGTCGTCGGCCCAGTCACCCTCCACGACGCCGTTCGTCGGGTACCCGGGCTCCGCGGTCGGGACCTGCACGTCAGCCCTCCCCCGGCGGCGCCTCGGCGGCGTTCGTGATCGGCAGGCGGCGGTCCCGGCCGAACGCCTTCTGCGAGATGCGGATGCCGGGCGGCGACTGACGCCGCTTGTACTCGGCGAGATCCACGAGCCGGGCGATGCGGCGGACCATGGCCTCGTCGTGGCCGGCGTCGACCAGCTCCTCGACGGTGCGGTCGCCGTCGACGTAGGCCTCGATCAGCGGATCGAGCACCTCGTACGGCGGCAGGCTCTGGTCGTCGCGCTGGTCGGGACGCAGCTCGGCCGACGGGGCCTTGGTCAGGATCTGCTCGGGGATCAGGTCCGTGCCCGCCGTGTGGTTGCGCCAGTGGCACAGCTCGTACACCAGCAGCTTGGGCACGTCCTTGATGACGGCCAGGCCGCCGGCGGAGTCGCCGTAGAGGGTCGAGTAGCCGACCGCCGTCTCCGACTTGTTGCCCGTGGTCAGCACGAGCCAGCCGAACTTGTTGGAGAGCGCCATGAGCAGCACGCCGCGGATGCGGGACTGCAGGTTCTCCTCGGTGAGGTCCTCGGGCAGCTCGCCGAAGCTCGGGGCCAGCAGCGTGGTGAGCGCGGCGTGGGCCGGTTCGATCGCGATCGTGCGGGCGTCCACGCCCAGGTTGGACGCCAGGCGCTCGGCGTCGCTGACCGAGTGGTCGCTCGAGTAGCGCGACGGCATGAGCACCACGTGCACGTGCTCGGGGCCGATCGCGTCGGCGGCGATCGTCGCGACCAGCGCGGAGTCGACGCCGCCCGACAGGCCCAGCACGACGTCGGTGAACCCGTTCTTGGCCACGTAGTCGCGGGTGCCGAGCACCAGCGCGTCCCACACCTCCTCGGGACCGGACGCCGACGACTCGATCGTCGCCTCGGCGCGGACTCGAGCGGCGACGAGCCCGGCCGGCGGTGGGTCGCTGACGGCGACGACCGCGAGCGGCGCCTCCGAAGGCTCCGACGGCGGGGCCACGTCGACGTCGAGGACCAGCTCGGACTCCACGAACCGGGGAGCGCGGGACACGACCTCTCCGTCGTCGACGACCACCGAGCCGCCGTCGAAGACCAGCTCGTCCTGGCCGCCCACCAGGTTCAGGTACACGATCGGCACGCCGGCCTCGCCCTGGCGCTCGACGAGCATGGCCTCGCGCAGGCCCTGCTTGCCGGCCTGGAACGGCGACGCGTTCACGTTGAGCACCACCTGGGCGCCGCGGTGCGCGGCCCGCACGGCCGGTCCGCCCGCCACCCACACGTCCTCGCAGACGGTCACCGCGCACACCACGCCGGCGATCCGGTACAGCGGCTGGTCCTCGTCGCCCGGGTCGAAGTAGCGCTTCTCGTCGAACACGCCGTAGTTCGGCAGCGCCTGCTTGCGATAGCTGCCCACGACGGCCCCGTCGTGCAGCACCGCTGCGGCGTTCCAGGGTCCGTCGGTGGCGTCGTGCGGATCGGCCCCGGGGCGGCGGTGGCCGTCCACCCAGCCCACGACGGCGGCGCAGTGACCGGTGATCCGGGCCGCGAGCGCCTCCAGCGCCTCGGCGCCGTCGCTCACGAACCCGGCCTTCAGCAACAGGTCCTCGGGCGGGTACCCGCAGATGGCGAGCTCGGGGAACAGCGCGACGTCGCAGCCGGCCCGCTCGGCCCGCTCGTACGCGGCGGCCATCGCCTCGACGTTGCTGGCCAGGCCGCCGACGCGCAGGTCGAGCTGGCACAGCGCGACCCGCAGCGAGCCGGGGGCGTTCGGGAGGCCGCTCGTCACGTCACGAGAGCGTACCCACCCCCGACCGCGGCACCGGCAGCCCGACGGCCCGCGGGGGCGAGGTGGCGGCGGGGCTCGTGAACACGGCCCCGAGCACGGCGAGGGCCCGGCGTCGGCCGGGCCCTCGCGGTGCAGTGGTGGTGTCCCGGGACGCGGCCCGGTCCGACCTGTTCGGGCGGCGGTTCCTCATGGTCACCGCCGCCCGAGCGTCCTGTGCGTCGTCGTCAGCCGATCAGGCCGACGCCGCCGAGCACACCGTGTTGGTGATGAGGCGGGTGACGACGTACGGGTCGATGTTGGCGTTCGGGCGACGGTCCTCGATGTAGCCCTTGCCGTCCTGCGCGACCTGCCACGGGATGCGGATGGACGCACCGCGGTCGGACACGCCGTAGCGGAACTGCGAGTAGTGGGCCGTCTCGTGGAGACCGGTCAGACGGTCCTCGTAGCCGTGGCCGTAGCCGGCCAGGTGCTCCTCGACCTTGCCGGGGGCGCCGATGGCCTCGCAGGCGGCGATGATCGCGTCGTAGTTCTCGCGCATCTGCTTGGTGGAGTAGTTGGTGTGGCAGCCGGCGCCGTTCCAGTCGCCCTTGATCGGCTTGGCCGAGATCGAGGCGTTCACGCCGAAGTCCTCGGCGACCCGGTACAGCAGGTAGCGGGCCATCCACAGCTCGTCGGCCACCTCGACGGTGCCGGACGGGCCGACCTGGAACTCCCACTGGCCGAGCATGACCTCGGCGTTGGTGCCGGAGATGTTGATCCCGGCCTCCATGCAGGCGGTGGTGTGGGCCTCGACGATCTCACGACCGGCGATCTCCACGGCGCCGACGCCGCAGTAGTACGGGCCCTGCGGGGCCGGGTAGTAGTAGCCCTCCTGCGGCCAGCCGAGCGGACGGCCGTCCTTGAAGAACGTGTACTCCTGCTCGATGCCGAAGAGCGACTCGAAGTCGGCGTACTTCTCGGCCACCTCGACGCACGCCGCGCGGGTGTTCGTGGGGTGCGGCTCGAAGGTCTCGGGGAGGAGCACCTCGCAGAGCACGAGCACGTCGTTGCCGCCGCGGAGCGGGTCCGGGGTCGTGTAGACGGGGCGCAGGACGCAGTCCGAGGAGGAACCCTCGGCCTGGTTGGTGGACGAACCGTCGAAGCCCCAGATGCCCGGCTCGGCGCCGTCGGCGAGGATCTTGGTCTTGGACCGCATGAGCGGCGTCGGCTCCGTGCCGTCGATCCAGATGTATTCAGCCCGATATGCCACGTTCGCTTCCTTCGCTGTTCGTTCCGACCGCCGTGTCGACTTGGCACGACGGGCCCTGCTTGCAGGCAGCCGACCGGGGGGTCGATCGGCCGATTTCCTTCATCACCCTGTCACCGGTTCGCCCATCGGGGGGAGCCGGCGAGGACCGGGATCGGACCCACCGTTCCCGGCGCCCCGAAGGTTGGTCGGGAGGCTTTTCCGTCCCGTTGCCCCATTGTGAACGGCGTGTGAACAGGCGGACGGTGATTGGGAGGGGTCCGTCCGGGACTGCTACCACCGCGTCCTGCCCCTCGATCGGCTGGGGCAGCGGCGATCACCCGGTGACAAGATGGAGCGCCCTATGGATCACCAACAGGACTACGTGCTGCGAACGGTCGAGGAACGGCGCGTCCGGTTGGTCCGGCTGTGGTTCACCGACGTCCTCGGACAGCTGAAGTCGGTGGCGATCTCGCCGGTCGAGCTCGAGGCCGCCTTCGAGGAGGGCGTCCAGTTCGACGGCTCCGCGATCGACGGCTTCAGCCGCGTGCAGGAGAGCGACGTGCTCGCCTTCCCGGACCCGAACTCGTTCCAGCTGATGCCGTCCCGCGAGGGCGAGGACCTGACCGCGCGGATCTTCTGCGACATCACGAACCTGGACGGCACGCCCTTCGAGGGCGACCCCCGTCAGGTGCTCAAGCGCAACCTCGCCGCCGCGGCCGACGCGGGCTTCCAGTTCATGTGCGCCCCCGAGGTGGAGTTCTTCTACCTGGCCGACGACGACTCCTCGAAGCCACCGCAGCCGCTCGACTCGGCCAGCTACTTCGACCTCACGACCTACGACGAGACGTCCGACATCCGCCGGCGGACCATCCAGCGCCTCGAGGGCACCGGCATCCCCGTCGAGTACTCGTTCCACGAGGACGGCCCGTCGCAGCACGAGATCGACCTGCGCTACTCCGACGCGCTGGCCATGGCCGACAACGTGATGGCGCTGCGCATGATCGTGCGCGAGGTCGCCATGGCCTCGGGCGTGCACGCCACGTTCATGCCCAAGCCCATGGAGGGCGTGCAGGGCTCGGGCATGCACACCCACCTGTCGCTCTGGAACGGCGACGACAACGCGTTCTACGACCCCACCGACGCCGTGGGTCTCAGCTCGACGGCCAAGGGCTTCATCGCCGGCCTGCTCACCCACGCCGGCGAGGTCACCGCGGTGACCAACCAGCTCGTGAACTCCTACAAGCGGCTGGTGGCCGGCTTCGAGGCGCCGGTCCACATCTCGTGGGCCCGCAACAACCGCTCCGCCCTGGTGCGGGTCCCGGTCCCCAAGAAGGGCAAGGAGGACCAGGGCACGCGGCTGGAGTACCGGGCGCTCGACCCGTCGTGCAACCCGTACCTGGCGTTCTCGGTGCTGCTCGCGGCCGGCATGGCCGGCATCGAGCAGGGCTACGAGCTCCCCGAGGAGACCACGGTCAACCTCTTCGAGGACTTCGAGGAGCGGCGCCCCGAGGACGGCTCGATGCTGCCGAGCAACCTCTCGGAGGCGCTCGACCGCATGGAGGGCTCCGAGCTCGTGCGCGACACGCTCGGCGAGCACATCTTCGAGTGGTTCCTCCGCAACAAGCGCGCCGAGTGGGGCGCGTACCGCACGCACGTGTCCAGCTTCGAACTGCGGCGCTACCTGGGGACCTGGTAGGAGCCGTCGAGTGCAGCCCCTTCTGATCTGGCCCGACCCCGCGCCGCCCGACATCGTGCGTGTGCTCGACCTGGCCGGTCTCCCCTGGCAGGCGGTCAAGGACGAGTCCACCGCCCGTGAGGGCGTGTGGGCCGGCGCCATCGTCGCAGCGGACGAGTCGCCCGACGGCGGCTTCGCCATGGCCCGGGCGCTGCGCCGGGGCGACCTGGCGGTCGCGCCGCTGCTGCTCATGGTGCGCGGCACCCAGCTCGGCGACCTCGACGGGCGCCACGACACGTTCGACGACTTCTGCGTCGCCCCGGCGCATCCGGCGGAGCTCGAGGCGCGCGTCCGGCACCTGCTGGCGTCCGAGTCCGGACTCGACCTCGGCCCCGAGGTCGTGCAGTACGAGGCGCTGGTCCTGAACCTGGAGACGTACCAGGCGGCCATCGACGGCCAGCCGCTCGACCTCACCTACATGGAGTACGAGCTGCTCAAGTTCCTGGCGTCGAACCCCGGCCGCGTGTTCACCCGCGAGATCCTGCTGTCACGGGTCTGGGGCTACGAGTACTACGGCGGCGCCCGGACCGTGGACGTCCACATCCGGCGTCTGCGGGCGAAGCTCGGCGAGGAGCACGCCGGCATGATCCAGACGGTGCGCTCGGTGGGCTACAAGTTCGGCGAGTCCCGCTGGGGCGCCTGAACGGGACCCGTCGACCGACCCGACCACTCGAGCCGGACCGCCGGCGCGGCCGTCGGCTCAGACGTTCAGGTCGATCAGCTCGCTGCCCTCGTTGAGGTACTCGCCCTCCTTGGACAGCGACTGGCCCAGGATCACCGCCAGCACGCCGCCGGTGATGATGAACACGACGGGCAGCACGACCACCAGGGTCACGATGATGAGGAGCGGACCGATCATCCGCTCAGTCTGCCCCAGCCGTCGCCCGGGCTTCTACCTCTGGACCGAGCACCTGCGACGCGGGACCGCTCAGCCCGGGCGCTCGACCGACCGGCGACCGCTGCGCCGGTCAGGCGCCGGTCCAGACCCAGGCCTCGATCTCCACGAGCGCGCCGAGCGGGAGCCCTGCGACCGCCACGCAGGTCCGCGCCGGGCGCGGCTCGGCGAAGTACGCCGTGTAGATCTCGTTGAGCGACGCGTAGTCGTCCATGTCGGTCAGGAAGACGGTTGCCTTGGCGACCTGGTCCGAGCGGGCGCCCTCGGCGGCCAGCAGCTCGTCCAGGTTGGCGAGCGCCTGGCGCAGCTGGCCCTCGAAGCCCTCGGCCAGGCCGTCGGGGCCCAGGCCGATCTGGCCGGACACCACCAACCAGTCGCCGGCTCGTCGGACGGGGACGTAGGGAGCGGTCATGGGACCCTGTCTACCCGAGCGCCGGCGCCCGTCGCGGGGCTCACGCCCGCCGCGCTCAGGCCGGCGCCTCCCGCCCGACCCGGTACCGGATGTGCGCGAAGTCGACCGCCCGGTCGACCTCGAGCGTCGTGAGCTCCACACGGCGCGGCAGCAGCGGCTTGCCGTCGCCGAGCGTGACCGGAGCGATCGACACGTCGATCTCGTCCAGCCGGCCCACGTCGACCAGGCGTGCGGCGAGCTCGCCGCCGCCGACGACCCAGATGTCCAGATCGCCGGCGACCTCGCGCATCTCGTCGTGCACGGCGATCAGGCCGGCGTCGTCGTCGGCGGCCGCGAACCGGACGTCGCCGTCCACCTTCGGCAGGTTGCGGTGCGTCATCACCCAGCACGGGTGCGCGTAGGGCCAGCGGCCCTCCTCGTGGTCCACGACCCACTCGTAGGTGCTCGCCCCCATGATGACGGCGCCCACGCCCTCCATGAACCTGGCGTGGTCGCCCTCGTGGTCCCCGGCGTCGACGACGAACAACCAGTCCAGGCTGTGGTCCGGGTCGGCGATGAACCCGTCGAGCGTGGTGGCGGTCAGGTAGATCGTGCGGCTCACGTGAGCTCCTCCGGTTCGGTCGGTGCAGATGTGGGTGCGGCGGACGGGACACCGTCCTCGGGCGGCGCGTGGCGCAGGTGCAGCCAGTCGATGGGGTCGCCGTGGTCGACGCCACCCGGAGGGTCGATGCCGTTCGGGGGCGCCGCGCCGTTCGGAGCGGCCGCGTCGGACGCTCCGGCGCCCAGGTCTCGCAGCATCGAGCGCACGACCTGACGCCGGTGCGCCGAGAACTCCAGGACGTGGGCGACGACGCTGGAGAGCACGAACGACTCGGGCGGATCGCACAGCGCGTCGACGAAGCGGTCGGACCAGGCGCCGCGGCGGGCGATGTCCGACACCGTGGAGATCCAGCGGGGTCCGGCGACTCGGTGGCGCTCGAGCAGCTCGTCGGGCGAGTCGCCGCCGCGGGCCGGCACGTCGCCGCCGGCGATCGACGCCGACCACACCTCCTTGCTCCACACGATGTGCTCGAGCACGGTCGCCACGGACGGTTCCGGGCCGTCCCAGGTGAGCAGCGTCCGGCCCGGATCCAGCTCGCGGCGAAAGGCGGCTGGATCCAGGCGGCGAGCGAGCCCGATCAGGTGCTCGGTGTCGTCGACGTCGTGGTGCACCATCAGCGCCACCACGCCGTCGGCTCCCGACGCGCCCTCCGCCACCTGCGGGGCCGCCGACACCCAGAGGTTCACCGGCGGATGGAAGTGCAGACCGTTCGGCGACGGGAGCCACGTCGCGAGCCCGGGACCGGCCGAGCTCGGCGGGTACCCGAACGCACGGTGGAACGCCCGGGAGAAGCCGTCGACCGACTCGTAGCCCGCGTCGAACGCCGCGTCCGTGACCGAGCTCCCCTGCGCCAGCTGCCACGCCGCGCGCTCCAGGAGGACGCGGCGACGGATGGACATGGGTGGCTCGCCGGTGGCGGACGACAGCTGACGGGCGAAGTGGAACGGCGAGGACGCCGCCCGGTCCGCCGCCGCGTCCAGGCCACCCGGCTCGTCGTCCAGCAGCGCGTCGAGGAGCTCGCGCAGTCGATCTCGGCCCGGCACGCTGGTCACGGGATCAGTGTGCCGAGGACGGCGACCCCAGCGCCCGACCGATCTTGCGGTCGCGCCTGACGCCGGCCGGGCTGTCCCTGCCTCAGGCCGGCCGGGCTGTCCCTGCCTCAAGCCGGCCGGGCTGTCCCTGCCTCAGGCCGGCCGGGCTGGCCAGTCCTGGGGTGTGCCCAACGCCCGCCAGGCTGCCGCGGCGACCGCGGCGAACACCGCGTCGGACACCCGCACGGGCGGACCGTCGTCGGTGACGACCTCCACGTCCACGTGCGGCATGTCCGCCGCACGCAGCACGCCGAGCGAGCGGACCGTGAGGTCGAGGACGTTCCCTTCGGCGTCCACGGCCAGCCCTTCCGAGGTCACCCAGCTCAACGCCATGTGCGCGGCGCCCAGGCAGTACGACCGCAGCACGACGCCGTCGAGCACCTCGCCCGCACGGACGCGGACCGAGATGCCGTCGACCGCACCCCGCACGTCACGGGTGACCGACGCCTCCGCCGTCGCGCCGTCGGCCGTCCGCACGACCACCCGCTCGCCGTCCGACGTCGCAGCTCCGACCGCACCGGGCTCGACCGACACCACCTCGCTGGGGGCGCCGGCGCCTGCGACCAGCACCACCGCCTCGGCCCACCCCGCGGCTCGCAGGGTCGACGACGTCGGCGGGCCGGGGACGTCCAGCTCGACCACGTCCAGACCGGGCGCCACCGACGAGATCCGCTCGGCGATGCCGTCGGTGCGGACCACGTGGACCGTGCCGGTCCCGTCGGCGCGGATCCCGCCGGCGAACGGCGGGCGCTTGGGCGCCGAGCGCGTGCAGTCCTCGCGCGACCACAGGGCGAGCACCGGCCGGCCG
>JAEXGP010000050.1 GCA_023450775.1 Actinomycetes bacterium
CCGTGTCGGGCCTCCGGTGGGCGGCCCGATCCGCCCACCGGCGATAGCGTCCGGCGCAGACAGCGACCGGAGGGGGAGCGGGTGGATGCCACGGTGACGGGACCGGGGAGCGACGTCGACGTCGAACGGATCGACCTCTGCGACCTCTCGCTCTTCGAGCACGGCTTCCCGCACCCGGTGTTCGCCACCCTGCGCCGGGAGCGGCCCGTCTGGTTCCACCCGCCCACCCCGCACGTCCCGGGCGACGACGGGTTCTGGGTGCTCAGCCGGTACGCGGACGTGGTGGCCGCCGCGTCGGACGGCGCCACGTTCTCGAGTCGGACCGGTCCGGGTCGGGACGGGGGCGGCACGCTGATCGAGGACCTGCCCGAGGGCTACACCGGCGTGCTGCTCAACATGACCGACGACCCCCACCACCAGCGCTTCCGGTCGCTGCTGACGCCCGCCCTGTCGCCCCGAGCGGTCAGGGCGCTCGCGGACGACCTGCGGCGCCGGTCCGACGCGATCGTCGCCGCCGCGCTCGGCCGGGGCGAGGTCGACCTGCTCGTCGACGTGGCCGCCGAGCTGCCGCTGCAGGCCGCCGCGTCGCTGCTCGGCGTGCCGCAGGAGGACCGCCGCCTGCTCATCGAGTGGGCCGACGCCACCCTGGACCACGACGACCGGGACCTGGGCGGCAGCTCCGAGCGCGCGGCCGCGGCGGCGAACGCGATGTTCGAGTACGGCAGCGCGCTGATCGAGCGACGTCGGGCCGAACCCGGTGACGACCTGCTGTCGCTCGCCGTCCACGGCGAGGTGGACGACGCCGGCGTGCCGGGCGGCCGGCGGCGCCTGCGTGACGACGAGGTCCAGCTGCTGTTCTCGCTGCTCGTCGCGGCGGGGACCGAGACGACGCGCAACACGATCGCCGCCGGCGTGGCGGCGCTCGCCGAGCGGCCCGAGGAGTGGGCAGCGCTGCGCGACGACCGCTCGCTGGTCCCGACCGCCGTCGAGGAGATGCTGCGGTTCGCGTCGTCCACCCCCTACAACCGCCGGACCGCCACCCGCGACGTGGAGGTGGACGGTCAGCTGATCCGCGCCGGCGACCGTGTGACGCTGTGGTGGTCGTCCGCCAACCGTGACGAGGCGGAGTTCCCCGAGCCCGACCGGTTCGACGTCCGCCGCACGCCGAACCGTCACGTGGCGTTCGGTCACGGCGCTCACTTCTGCCTGGGGGCCAGGCTCGCGCGGCTGGAGATCGCGTCGATCGTGGGGTCGTTGCTGGACGCCGTCGAGCCTCCCGAGCCGACCGGGCCGATCGAGTGGACCCGCTCCAACAAGCACACCGGCGTCCGTCACCTCCCGGTGCGTCTGCGGCCCGCTGCTGCGCCCGGCTCGCCGTGACCGACGTCGGTGCGCCCGACGCGGGCGTGCCCTCCGGGGGGAGTTCCGATCGGCGTCGACCGGAAACCCCCAAGGGGCGGTCGGCCAGGGCCGCCATCGTCCAGGCGGCGTGGGACGCCCTGGACGACGCCGACCTGGCCCAGCTCCCCGCGGGGCTGTCCGTGCGTCGGGTCGCCGCTGCGGCAGGGGTGTCGGCCGGGGGCGTGCAGTACCACTTCCCGACCATGCGCGACCTCGGCGAGGCCATGGTCGATTCGCTGCTGTCGGGCATCGCTCCCGAGCCGATCGACGCGGCGCAGGAGGGTGCGGCCCTGCTCGCCTCCGACGGCCTGCCCGCGGCCGTGCGAGCGGCCGCCCAGTTCAACTGGGACGCGCTCGACGCGCCTGAAGAGCGTCGCTACGACCGTCGCCTGCAGCGCGTGATCGCGCTCGCCCACGGGACGGGACCCGATGCGGACGTCCTGCGTCGCCGGCTGCGCGACGAGTTCTGGGGATCGTTCCGTCCGGTGTTCGAGGCCATGCTCCAGGCCATGCTCGACGCGTCGGAGCGCCGTGTCGTCGAGCCCTTCACCGTCGAGGACCTGGCGCTGGTCACCGGCGCGCTCGCCGAGGGCCTGCGCGTGGAGCAGACCTGCATGGACGGCGCGATCCGGTCGGACCTGTACGCGGACGCGGTCGTCGCGCTGGCCACCGCGCTCACCGTGCCGATCGCCCGCCCCCGCTCGGTGTCCGAGATCGAGGCCGAGCTGCACCAGGCATCCGCCTCCCGCCACGGCGTGGTCGGACTGGTCGCCGTCGCGCAGGCCGCGGCGCCGCTCTTCGCGGACGGCTTCGAGGACGTCGGGTTCGCTGCGATCGTGGCTGCGTCGGGTGGCGCCGTCCCGCTGCAGGAGGTGGTCGAGGCGTTCGGATCCCCGAGGACCGTCGCCGCCGTGTCGTTCTCGCGCCACCTCGAGGCGTTGGCGGACGCCGCGTCGCGTCGCCGGGCGACCTCGTCCGACGTCGCGCTGGCCGACCTGGTGATGGAGCTCGCCCGCCGCGCGCAGGCAGAGCCGTGGGTGGCGGTCGCGCTGCTCCACGAGCGGACGGCGGCCGCCGCGTGCTCGGCGGCCCCGGTGGACGCCGCCGACGTGCGCTCGCTCGTGCCCGTCGACGACCTGGTCCGTTCCGTCCTCGCGGACGCACGCCCCGACCTCCCGGCCCGGGACGCCGCCGCGGTCGGATCGCTCCTGGTCGACGCCACGCTGTCGCACGCGTCGGCCCGGCCCACCGAGGCGCTGAACGTGCTGGTGACACGGGCGCTGCGGGTGGTGCCACCGGCCTGACACGGCGGCCCGCAGCACGGTTCCCGTACGTTCGCGCGGGAATCCGATCGGACACCGCCGCTGGGTCCGGACCGGCGGGCTCCCGGTCGTTGCCGTCTCCCCGGGTCGTGGGCGACCATCCGGGCGGCGACCGGGGCCCGCGCCAGCGGGTGTCGACCTCCCGGCCGGATCCGGCGACGCCCCATCCGTCGGATCCGGCCGAGGGAGGACGTTCGAGCGACCCTCGGCGGCCCATTGGCGCGCGGGATGGGCCGTTCGGCCCATCCGTGCCGACGGGCACCTCTGCCCAGATCGCATCAGCACCCCTCGTCGTTACGCTGAACCCACGCTCCACGCGGAACCGACTGCTCCCGGGCGACCGGGTCGGGCGTGGGGCCTGTTGGGGCGACGGCGTGGCCGTCACCCACCGCGTCGGCATCGAGGACCGCAGGGTGGCCATCATCAACTCGGAGACGAACCCACCGGAGGACGCCGCCGTGGCGGCCGTCGGCCGTGACGTCCTCGAACGTCGCCGTCCGGTCGCCGTCGCCGCCGGGCGCTCGCCCGAGCAGCCCGTCCCGGGCCGGCACGAGCGGGGCCCCGTCCTGTCGCACCTGTCGCTGCGGATGGTGCTGCTCAAGGCCGGCGTGGTCGCGGCCGACGTCGTCACGATCCTGGCCGCCTACACGGTGACGACCCTGGTGGTCGGCCGTTGGGCCGACTGGAGCACCTCCGAGATCGACGATCACCTGCGGATCGCCGCCTACACGCTCCCGGTCTGGCCCATCCTCTTCGCCCGTCAGCAGATGTACGCGGCCCGCTTCCTCACCCGCCTGATGGACGAGCTCCGGCGGGTGGTGCACGTGGTCGTCGTCGGCACGGTCGCGCTGGTGCTCGTGGGCTGGCTGGCCGGCACCGAGCTCACACACGCGTGGGTCGGCACGTTCCTGGTCGTCGCGCTCGCCTGCGTCACGCTCGAACGCTTCCTCGTGCGCCGCTGGTTCGTCCACCGTCGCCGGACCGGGCGATCGCTGCGCGACGTCGTCATCATCGGGACCAACGCCGAGGCGCTCGACCTGGCGCTCGCCCTCGAGAACCCGGCCCTCGGCTACCGGCTGGTCGGCTACGTCTCGACCGACCCCACGGCCACCGGCGGGATCGAGGGGCTCCCGGTGCTGGCCGGCACCGCCGACACGGTCGCGTTCGCGCACTCCCTCGGCGCCCAGGGCGTGATCCTGGCCACGACCAGCCTCGAGGTCGGCCTCTCCAACCGGCTGCTCCGAGAGCTCCTCGACGGCGGCCTCCACGTGGAGATGACCTCGGGCCTCCGCGACGTCACGCCCGAGCGGATGACCGTGCGCCCGCTCGGCCGCCACCCGGTCGTGTACCTGGAGCCGGCCCGTCGGTTCGGCTGGCGCGCCGTGGCCAAGCGCATCTTCGACACCGTGCTCTCCACGGTCGCGCTCCTCCTCGCGGCGCCGATCCTGCTGGTGGCCGCGATCGCGATCAAGGCCACGTCGCGGGGTCCCGTGCTGTTCCGGCAGGTGCGCGTCGGGCGCGACGGCGAGCCGTTCTACGTGCTCAAGCTGCGGACGATGGTGGAGGACGCCGAGGAGCGCCTGGCGGAGCTGATGGAGCAGAACGAGTCCGACGGACCGCTGTTCAAGATGCGCCGGGACCCGCGCATCACGCCCGTCGGCCGGGTGCTCCGCAAGTTCTCGATCGACGAGCTGCCGCAGCTGTGGAACGTCGTCCGCGGCGACATGAGCCTCATCGGACCGCGACCGGCGCTCCCGCGCGAGGTCGCCGAGTGGGGCGAAGAGCTGCACGAGCGACTCCGGGTGCGACCCGGCATCACCGGCATGTGGCAGGTCAGCGGACGGAGCGACTCGGGCTTCGAGGAGTACCAGCGCCTCGACCTGTTCTACGTGGACAACTGGTCGATCCTCATCGACCTGGGCATCCTGCTGCGCACCGTGCCCGCGGTGCTCACCGGCCGCGGCGCCAGCTGACCCACCGCTCCACCATGTTGCGGTGTCGGCTCCGCCGCTACACCCTCCTACCGGTGTCGGCTCCGCCGCCGCTCGGCGGGCTCCGCCGCTACACCATCGAGGCGGCTCCGCCGCCGCCGGACGGCGGGACGAAGGCGACCATGAACCCGTCGGTCCCGCCCCCCGCCGGGGTGGTCCCCAGCTGGCCGGTGGTCGAGCCCGACACGACGATCAGGCCCGTCTCGGTGCGGGCCATCCCGGTCACCACCTCGTCGCCGGTCGAGCCGAACTGGGCGACCCACCGGACCTCGCCGGTCGTCGCGTCGATCGCGGCCAGGAAGGCGTCCTCGCCGCCGCCGGCGGGCGGGGCGGTCGTCGTCGGTGCGGTCGTGGTGGGCGCCGTCGGCGTGGTCGTGCTCGACGTGCCGCCGCCCTCGGACGGCTCGTCGGCGGGTGCCGTCGGGGTGAGCGAGATGCGCTGGCCCCCCACGATCTCGGCCGCCGCGGTGCCGCTCACGTACACGGTCGATCCGTCCACGACCACGCCGGTCGCCCGGTCGTCCGCCGAGCTGCCGACCTGCACGGCCCACAGCTGGCGGCCCGAGGCGTCGAACGCCGCGACCATCGCATCGGTGCCGCCGAGGTTCGCGGACGTGCCGACCGCACCGTCGGTCTCGCCCGCCGCCACGAACAGCTCGGTGCCGCGGCGCGGGTCGCCACCCCGGGCGACTGCCGTGGCGCCGTCCTGCCCCGGTGAACCGAACTGCGTGAGCCACCTGAGGTCGCCGGTGGGATCCATGCGGGCGACCCAGGCGTCCCGCCGCCCGATCGATCCGCCCACGTCACCGTCGGTGCGCCCCTCGGTGGAACCGGCGACGATCGCATCGCCGTCGTCGCTGGTCGTCACCGCCTCCGCCCGATCGACCGACGTCGTGCCGAACTGGCGGGCCCACCGCACGGCCCCGCTCGGGTCCAGGCGGGTCACCAGGGCGTCGCCGTCGCCCAGGTAGCCGCCGGTCGGGTCCTTGGCACCGGGAAACAGCCCTTCGGCCGATCCCACCGCGAACGCGGAGGGCTCGGCCGATGCACCGGCCCGCGAGCCCGCACCCCCGGGGGAGTGCACGGCCACGCCGTGGAAGGCATCGGCCAGCTCGCTGCCGACCACCTGCGCCTCGCCGAGCGCACCGTCGGCCCCGACGGTCGCGCACCACCCGTCCGGGCCCGACACGCCGTCGGCCCGCCCGGTCGCCGGTGGGGTCGTGCCGCACGCCAGGCTGAGCGACGAGCCCTCGGTGGCCCCGTTGCCGCTGGCCACTCCG
>JAEXGP010000071.1 GCA_023450775.1 Actinomycetes bacterium
CTCGTCGACACGTTCGGCCAACCCAAAGCAGCCCGCGAGCTCGACCGCTCCCCCCAGCCCCCTCACCCGAAGCGCACTCATCGCCCGCGACGGCGGCTGCGCCTACCCAGGATGCGACTGCCCCGCCAACTGGTGCGACGCCCACCACGTCATCGAATGGTCCAAGGACGGCAGAACCGTCACCGTCAACCTCGTCCTGCTCTGCCGCCGCCACCACGGCATCGTCCACCGCCGAGGCTGGCGCATGGACGCCAACCCCGAACCCACCGCGGGCCAAGGTTTCTTCACGATCACCACACCATCCGGGCACCGCATGGACACCGAACACCGGCGAAGACGACGAAGCGCACCCGCCGCATGAGCGCGGGACCCAAGCGGACGCACACCCACACCGGCCACCAACCCACCAACCGCCCACCCCGGACGCACAACCGCGCGTCCGGGCACACCCGCGCGCACCGACACCACCGACCGTCCCCGTGCGGCGGCACCCCGGTGCAGTAGAACCGTCGCATGCCCACCACCGATCCGGCGATCGTCGCCGCCCGCGGCAAGGTCCGCCTCGGCTCGTGGATGATCATCGCCGGGTCGCTCGGGGCGATCATGGCGCTGCTCACCTACATGGACGTGTGGGACGTGTCCGACACCAAGCCGACGGGCTGGGGCATCGTCGCTGCGCTGTGCGCGGTGCTCGCCCTCGGCGGGTTCGTGGTGCTGTGGAGCGGGCTCACCGCTGGTGCCAGGGCGAACGCCGCCGCCGGCACTCCGCCGCCCTCGGACCAGTAGCGGCCGGTCAGTCGGCCAGACGGGTCAGCCCGGTCAGCCCCGGTCGACCACCGGCGCGTCGGAGTACAGCCGCTCCAGCCGGTAGTAGTCGCGCTCCTCGGCCAGGAACACGTGGACGACCACGTCGCCGTAGTCGAGCAGCACCCACCGTCGGGCGTCCGCGCCCTCGACCGAGCGGGGCTTGTCCCCCACGTCGTTCGCCACGCGCTCCTCGACGGCGTCGACGACGGCCTTCACCTGGCGGTCGTTGTTGGCGGTGGCGAGCACGAAGTACTCGGCCACGCCGACCACCGGACCCACGTGCAGGATCACCACGTCGGTGGCGAGCTTGTCCTCGGCCCCTTCGGCGGCGGCCAGGGCGGTGCGCAGGGACTCTTCGGGGCTGGTGACGGTCACGAGGTGCGATCCCCGCCCACGGTCACCCGCACGTCGATGCCACCCGACTCGGTCTCCGCCGCCGTCGCGCTCACGCCGAGCGCCTTGGCGATGGCCTCCGCCGCCTCCTGCGCCTCGGGCGCCATGTACTCCACCTTGGTCGCCGTCACATCGAACGACTCGGCGTTGCCGAGCAACGAGATCTCTCCGCCGGCGGCCACGACCTTGGGGGCGACGAGCAACGCAGCGTCCTCCTTGGACGTGCCGTTCAGCAGTTCCACCCGGGCCCGCTGGCCGGGCGTCGCCGAGGTCGGGAACGGCACGACCCGCGCCACGTAGGTGGGCAGCGAGGCGGCGTCGGGGATCATCGTCGTGAAGTACGTGCCCGGGATCGGCTGTTGCACGAGCGGCACCGGTTCGTAGGACACGTCGCCGCCCTCCAGGTCGGAGAACAGCTCGGCCACCGCGCTCGAGCCGCCGACGGCCTCACCGTCGGTCGACGCGGAACCACCGATCTGCGACAGGTCCTTGCCCTTCAGCGCGGTGATCAGCTGCTCCCACACGGTGAGGTGACGAAGCATCTGGCGGTCGGGCTTCTCACCGATGCCGGCGAAGCCGAGGTAGGCGATCACCTCGTCGGGCTGCAGCACCACGTCGCCGGCGCGGTAGCGCACCGACTCGTTCTCCGGGTTCGCCTGGATCGTGCCGCGCTCGCTGTTGTCGATCAGGTTGTCGACGTTCTTCACGGTGAGCGGACCGGCGAGGCCGGTGAACGCCTTGAGGTCGTCGGCCGAGATCTCCTCGGCGGAGGTGAACCCGAACGTCAACCCGATGCCGAGCGTGGACCGGAGCTGGTCGAGCCCGCCCTGCTGGTAGGCATCGCTGATCGGGGCGAACAGCCCGTCCTCGCCGGGCCCGGCCGACATGGTGGCGGGCAGCGCGGACACGGTCCCGCCGGCCTCGGCGCCGGACCCGCTCACGATGAGCGCTGCGGCGAGCGTGCCGTCCTCGGCCGTCACGGCGACCAGGTCGACCGGTGTGGGCCGGACCTCGGCGACGTAGCCGGGGGCTTTCGGGTCGGTCACCTTCTTGGTGCCGCCGCCGGT
The DNA here is from genome assembly GCA_023450775.1 of Actinomycetes bacterium. GTDB lineage: Bacteria > Actinomycetota > Acidimicrobiia > Acidimicrobiales > Microtrichaceae > Dermatobacter. Next base: position 2,268 of record JAEXGP010000071.1, read on the forward strand.
GATCAGCAGGCTGGCCCGGTACCCGGTGAACGCCAGGCCGACGAGCAGCGCCACGAACGCAAGGGTGGTGCCGAGCTGCCACCAGACGGTCCGCGTGCCGCCCTTGCCACCCGTCCGGCCGCGGCCGCGCCCGGTCTGCTCCGAGCGACGACGCCGGACGACCGTGACGGCGTGCGGATCGACATCGCGGTCCGCGGTCGGGTCCACGTGCGTGGTGGGCCCGCTGTCGGTCGCCGTCATGGGGGTCAACGATAGAGGCGGCGCCCCTCCATCAGGGAGACGGCCCCTTCCGGCACGAGGAAGCGGACCGAACGATCTTCGGCCACCCGCCGGCGCAGCTCGGTCGACGACACGTCGAGCTGCGGAACCGTCACCCGGTCGTAGCGGAACCCCTGGGGCACGACGACCGGCGAGCCGGGCCGCTCGACGACCGCGAGCCGGCACAGCCGCCGCAGCTCGTCGGGGCGCTCCCAGGTGTCCAGGCCGGCGGCAGCGTCGGAGCCGAGGATGAGCACCAGGTCGTCGTCCGGCCCGGCGCGGCGGAGCGACTCCAGCGTGTCGACGGTGTAGGTCTCGCCGCCGCGCCGGATCTCGAGGTCGCTGGCCTCCAGCACGTCCACCCCCTCGACCGCGGCGCGCACCATGTCCAACCGGACATCAGCAGGGGTGATCGTCCGCGACCCCACCTTCTGCCACGGGACGTTGGCCACGACCATCAGCACGACGTCCAGCTCGAGGGCCTCCGCGACCCGCATGGCAGTCACCAGATGCCCGATGTGGGGCGGATCGAAGGTCCCGCCGAAGACGCCGATGCGCCGGCTCGAGGGCCCCCGCGTCGTCCCCGCGGCCATCGGCGGATGGTAGCGGGACTTCGTGAAAACCGTCGCGAATGGGCCGGACGACCTCTCAACTCCCGATCGCACGCGCCGATCAACAACTGGTCGGGGCCAACCCCAGCCGAACCCCGACCGGCGCCGCGCCGTTCAGTGAGCTGACACCGGAGGGATGGAATCTGATGAGCGATTCCGTAGGGATGTACCTGAACGAGATCGGTGCCGTGGCACTTCTCAACGCCGAGGAGGAGCGTGAGCTCTCCCGCACGATCGAGGCGGGCGTGGAGGCACGCCGGCGCAAGGCCGCCGGCGAGCGAGGCCGTGACCTCGACAAGCAGATCGCAGCCGCCGCGGCGGCCAAGGACCGCTTCATCCGGGCGAACCTGCGGCTGGTGGTGAGCGTCGCACGCCGCTACCCGCTGCCCCCCGGCATGGAGCTGCTCGACCTGGTGCAAGAGGGCAACATGGGCCTGGAGCACGCCGTCGACAAGTTCGACTGGCGCAAGGGCTTCAAGTTCTCCACCTATGCCACCTTCTGGATCCGCCAGGCGATCGGCCGGGCGCTCGACCAGAAGGCGTCCCTCGTCCGCCTGCCCGGCGACCGCTCCGCCGCCCTGCGCTGCGCCCTGCGGTCCGTGTCGGGCGACGGCGACGAGCTCGACGACGAGAACGCCCGCCTCCACCGCCTGACGACGCCGACCTCACTCGACCGCACCGTTGGCGACGACGACTCGAACGAGCTCGTCGACCTGCTCGCCGACGACCGTCCGAGCCCCGAGGACGAGCTGCTCAGCGCCGAGCACGACGAGTGGCTGCACGGCCTGCTGGACGTGCTCGACCCGCGTGCCCGCTCCGCCGTCGAGGCCCGCTTCGGCCTGTCCGACGGTCGCCGCCGCAGCTACCGCGAGGTCGGCGAGGACCTGGGCGTGACCGCCGAGGCCGCGCGACGGCTCGTCAAGCGGGCGGTCACCACCGTGCGCGACCGGGCGTTGGCCGGCACGCCGGCCTGATCGCCGGTAGTACCCGCTTCGGCCCCACGGCGGGGCACGGGTAGCCTGACCCGCATGGCCGAGACGCCCTCCCCCGGAGCCGAGCGCGCCCCGTGGACCCCCACGACCTGGCGCGACCGGCACGCCGAGCAGCAGCCCGAATGGCCCGACGAGGCCGTCCTGGACAGCACCCTCAAGACGCTGTCGTCCTATCCCCCGCTGGTGTTCGCCGGTGAGGCCCGCCAGCTGACCTCCGATCTCGCCCGGGTGGCCGCCGGCGAGGCGTTCCTGCTGCAGGGCGGCGACTGCGCCGAGTCGTTCGAGGCGTTCTCGGCCGACTCCATCCGCGAGCGCCTGAAGGTCATCCTCCAGATGGCGGTCGTGCTCACCTACTCCGCGGGCGTCCCCGCGGTGAAGGTCGGTCGCATCGCCGGGCAGTTCGCCAAGCCGCGCTCGTCGTCGATCGAGACGGTCGACGGCGTCGGCCTGCCCAGCTTCCGCGGCCACATGGTCAACGACATCGCGTTCACCGCCGCCGCCCGGGTCCCCGACCCGCAGCGCCTCATCGAGGCGTACCACCAGTCGGCGTCCACGCTGAACCTGCTCCGCGCCTTCACCAAGGGCGGCTTCGCCGATCTGGGCCGCGTCCACCAGTGGACCCAGGAGTTCGTGCGCAGCAGCCCAGAGGCGTTGCGCTACGAGCAGCTGGCCCAGGAGATCGACCGTGCGCTGCGCTTCATGCGGGCGTGCGGGCTGGACCCCGACACGGTGCCGGCGCTGCACGAGGTCGACTTCTACACGAGCCACGAGGCGCTGGTGCTGGGCTACGAGGAGGCGCTGACCCGCCGGGACTCGCTCACCGGCGACTTCTACGACTGCTCGGCCCACATGATCTGGATCGGCGAGCGCACCCGGGGCATCGACGACGCCCATGTGGAGTTCTTCCGCGGCGTCGGCAACCCGGTCGGTGTGAAGGTCGGCCCCACGGCCAGCGCGGACGAGGTCCTCGAGCTCTGCCAGATGCTCAACCCCGAGCGCATCCCCGGCCGCCTCACGCTGATCACGCGAATGGGCGCGGACCGGATCACCGACGGCCTGCGGCCGCTCCTGCGGGCGGTCACCGACGCCGGCCACCCGGTCGTCTGGGCCTGCGACCCCATGCACGGCAACACGTTCACCGCGCCGAGCGGCAAGAAGACCCGCCACTTCGACGCCATCCTCGGCGAGATCAAGGGCTTCTTCGACGCCCACACCGCCGAGCGGACGTGGCCGGGTGGCGTGCACGTGGAGCTGACCGGCGACGACGTGACCGAGTGCCTGGGCGGCGCCGAGGACCTGGTCGACGACGACCTCGGACTCCGCTACGAGTCCATGTGCGACCCGCGGCTCAACGGCCGCCAGTCGCTGGACCTCGCCTTCCGGGTCGCAGAGCTGCTCCGCGGCTGACCGCCGGGGCCGTCCGGTGCTGTTCCGCCAGGACGACCTGCGGGCCATCGCCGACGGCCGCGTCACCGCCGCCGTCCGCCGTTGGAAGCGGCCGCCCGTGCGCACGGGCGGCACGCTGGTCACCCCGATCGGCGTGCTGGCGATCGACTCGGTCGAGCGCATCGACGACGACCACCAGCTGAGCGACGACGACGCTGCGGCGGCCGGCTGGGACTCTGCCGCCGACGCGCTGGCATCACCGCACCTGCGCCGCGAGGGCGACCTGCACCTGGTCCGGTTCCACGTGCAGGGCGAGGATCCACGGATCGCGCTGCGTGAGGACGCCGACCTCTCGGCCGAGGAGCTGGCGGACGTCACCACCCGTCTCGAGCTGATGGACCGGCGAGCGGCCGACGGCCCGTGGACGCGACGGGTGCTGGAGCTGATCCGGGACCGACCGGCGGTGCGGGCCGGCGACCTGGCCGACGAGCTCGGCCGGGAGCGACTCCCGTTCAAGGCCGACGTCCGCAAGCTCAAGGCGCTGGGGCTCACCGAGAGCCTGGAGGTCGGGTACCGGCTGTCGCCCAGGGGCGAGGTCGTCCTCGCCGCCCTGGCAGGCAATTCCGGCTGATCCCGAACTCCCGGGAATGTTGACCACGCGGGTCGGGTTTGGGAAACTTGATCGGTTCGGTCGTGAATTGGCGCACCTGTCGCGTCGACGCCGTCACGACCGGGCGACCGGGCCGCTACGAAGCTGATCGAGGGACAACATGACGACGATCGAGATCGACGAACAGGGTGCCGCCTCCATCGACGGGATCGACATCGACCCCGGGATGGTCGCCGACATCCGCAAGTTCGAGACGCAGCTCGCGCGCTACCTGGACGGGGACCTGGACGAGGACGTCTTCAAGGTCTTCCGCCTGGCCAACGGCGTGTACGGCCAGCGCCAGGGCGGCCACAACCAGATGGTCCGCATCAAGGCCCCGTACGGCGCCATCGAGCCGTTCCAGCTCGAGCGGCTCGCCGACATCTCCGAGCGCTACAGCCGTGGCTGGGGCCACCTGACCACTCGCCAGAACGTGCAGTTCCACTTCGTGGAGCTCGAGCGGGTCCCCGACCTCCTCTGGGAGCTCGCCTCGGTCGGCCTCACCACCCGCGAGGCGTGCTCCGACACGGTCCGCAACGTGATGGGCTGCCACCTCGCCGGGGCGTGCCCGCACGAGGCGCTCGACATCCAGCCGTGGGCCGAGGCGACGTTCCGCCACTTCCTGCGCAACCCGATCAGCCAGCGCCTCCCCCGCAAGTTCAAGATCAACTTCTCGGGCTGCGTCACCGACTGCGGCCAGGCCATGTTCAACGACGTCGGCGTCGTCGCCGTCACCCGCCAGCTGCCCAGCGGCGAGACCGAGGCCGGCTTCCGCGTGTTCGTCGCCGGCGGCCTCGGCGCCAACCCGCACCCGGCGCTCGCGCTCGAGGAGTTCACGCCCCGCGAGGAGCTCCTCCCCACCATCGAGGCCTGCGTCCGTGTCTTCGAGCAGGCGGGCAACCGCAACAACAAGCTGCGGGCCCGCATGAAGTGGCTCGTCGACGAGCTCGGCTTCGAGGAGCTGCAGCGCCGGATCCTGGTGTCGCGCAAGTTCCTGCTCGCTTCGTCGTCGTGGCCGGGCGGCATCCCCACCGAGGTGCGCGAGGCGGGCGACGCGCCGGCGGGCACCGCCGGCTCCGGCCCCGTCACCCCCATGGGCCAGGGCGTGCCCGTCTTCCTGACCGGCACCTCGGAGTACCAGCGCTGGGAGCAGGCCAACGTGGTCCGCGGCGTCGCCAAGGGCACCGTGTCCGCACTGGCGTGGTCCCGCCTGGGCGACGTCACCGCCGCCCAGTTCCGGGGCATCGCCGCGATCGCCCGGGACTTCGACGCCAAGGTGGTCATCACCAACCGGCAGAACTTCGTCTTCCGGGGCCTCCGCGAGGACCAGCTCAACGACCTGTTCGCCCGCCTCGAGGCGCTCGAGATGGCGCAGCCCGGCGCCGAGCTCGCCCGCGACGTGGTCGCCTGCCCCGGCGCCGACACCTGCAACCTGGCGGTGACCCAGAGCCGCGGCCTCGCCTCGGCCATCGGCGAGGCGCTCGAGGCCGCCGGGCTGGCCGAGATCGACGGCGTCCGCACCAACATCTCCGGCTGCACCAACTCGTGCGGCCAGCACCACATCGCCGACATCGGGTTCTTCGGGGCCGAGCGTCGTGCGCACGGCAAGTCCGCCCCCGGCTACCAGCTGCTGCTCGGCGGCTACGTCGGCGAGGAGCGCGCCGAGTTCGGCCAGAAGGCCCTGCGCCTGCCGGCCAAGGCGGCGCCGCAGGCGGTGGTGCGGATCGTCGGCCGCTACGCCGGCGAGCGTTCGTACGGCGAGTCGTTCGGCGCCTGGCTCGAGCGCAGCGGCGGCGCCAAGGCGGTCGGCGCCGAGCTCAAGGACCTCGACGAGTTCCCCGAGCCGGACGCCAACCCCGACTTCTACGTCGACTACGGCGAGACCGGCCCGTACGAGGCCGTCATCGGCGATTCGGAGTGCGCGGTCTGATGGCATTGACGATCCCCGTGGCCGGGGAGTCCAGCGGACTCGACCCGGCCCCCGGACCCTTCACCCCGGCCACCTTCACCGACGCGGAGCTCGCCGAGCTCAACGCCGAGTTCGAGAAGACCTCCGCGTCCAAGATCATCCAGTGGGCCGCGGACAGCTTCGGCCCGCATCTGGCCCTGGCCGCCTCCATGACCGACGCCGTGCTCATCGACCTGGCGGTCAAGGTGGCGCCGGCGATCGAGGTCGTGTTCATCGACACCGGCTACCACTTCCCCGAGACGCTCGAGACCGTCGAGACGGTGCGGCGCCGGTACGGCCTGAACCTCCGCATCATGACGGTGGCCACCCACGCTCCCGAGCTGTGGAAGGTCGATCCCGAGAACTGCTGCTCTGCCGTCAAGGTCGGCCAGCTCGACCGGGCCCTGGCCGGCAAGGCTGCGTGGATGTCCGGCCTGCGCCGGGACGAGGCCGAGACCCGCGCCAACGCGCCGATCGTGACCCGCGACCTCCGTGGCCTGGTGAAGGTCAACCCGCTGGCCACGTGGACCGCGGCCGACGTGGACGACTACATCGAGCGCCACGACGTGCCGGTGAACCCGCTGATCAACCAGGGCTACCCGTCGATCGGCTGCATGCCGTGCACCGAGAAGGTGGCGCCGGGTGAGGATCCCCGCTCCGGGCGCTGGAAGGGCCGCGGCAAGACCGAGTGCGGCCTGCACCCGGGCTGAGCTGAGCGGCGCTACTCCGGCGGCGCCCCGGGCGGCGGCACCCACATGCGGCACTCGGCGGGCCGCGCCAGATCGCAGATGACGATGCCGCGCCCCACGTAGGTGGCCCACGGCGAGGTCAGCGTGTACACGTT
>JAEXGP010000182.1 GCA_023450775.1 Actinomycetes bacterium
GGTCGGCGACGCCCCCGACGAGCGGACGATCACCGAGCTGCACGAGGAGAGCCACCATCGCTGCTTCATCGCCAACTCGGTGAAGTGCGAGATCACGGTCCACCCGCCCAAGGACTGAGGTCGAGCGCCGCCGCGTGGGAACGTGGTGGGCGTCGAACTGGGAGGTCGAGATGGACGAGGACCTCGACGGGATGAGCGCCGAGGAGCTGCGGGCCGAGGTGGTCCGTCTGCGCAACGGCATCCGGGAGCACCGAGACTCGAGCGGCCACGACCTCTGCTGGTTCCACCCGCAGCTCTGGTCGCTCCTGCCGGAGCCGACCGACCCGCTGCCCGAGATCCCCGAGTGGCCGCAGTTCATGCGCGGCTGCGTGGCGTTCCGCACGTCGCTCGACCGCGAGCTGCCCGACGCCACCCGGATCACCGCCGAGTTCGGCCCCGACGACCGCCACTGACGCGGCCCCGACCGGCTTCTTGGGGATCTCGTCTCGGCTCAGATCGAGTGGATCAGATCCGGCAGCTCAGATGGGGCGGCTCGGGTCGACCTTGCCCTTGCCCTTGTTCGCCGGCACCTCGGCCACGCCGTTGTCGGGGCAGTGGAACCCGTCGCCGTCGTCGCCCTTGCCGCCGAGCTCGGGGGAGAGCCGCTCGAACTTGCCGTCCTTGACGACCATCAGCATCCCGCAGGCGCCGGCGGTCGCCGTCGCCCCGGACGCCGGGTCGACGTCGGCGTGGAGCCCGCCGCCGGTCCACTCGGAGACGGCGTCGGCCTGTTCGAGCACGCACGTGCGGTCGATCACGCCGTCGTTGGCATCCGCGCACTCGCCCGCAGCGACCGCGAACAGCAGCCACGCGCTCGTAGCCTGCACGCCGAGCGGCCCGGTCTTGGCATCCGGCACGTACTCCTCGAGCGTGTCGAGGTACTGCTGGATGGCCGGCCACTCGTCGGCCTCCTCCAGCGGGTGCACCGTCTGGCGCAGCACGGTGCCCTCGACCGCGGTGTCGCCCGTGGAGAACAGGAGCGGGTCGTACATGTTCGTCTCGAGGAGCGCCTTGCCGGACCAGCCCTGCTGCTTGAGCGTGCCGATGAGCGATGCAGCGAACCCGGCCTCGCCGACGTACAGCAGCGTGGTTGCACCGGAGTCGATGATGCGCTGGGCCATCGGCGTCCAGTCCGACTGACCGGTGGCCGGGAAGCCGAAGGTCTCGACGATCTCCATGCCGACGTCCTCGGCGCCCGCCGCGTACTTGTCCTTCACGACCTCGAGCGCCGGCAGCGAGGCGTAGGCGATCGCCGCCTTCTTCCCGATCTCCGGGTTCTGCGCCATGAAGTCGCGCATCCACGTGGTGGCGACGCTGGTCGCCGGGTTGGGCACCGGCTGGACCTGTCCGTTCGAGTCGCTCTTCTCCGGCGACACGGCGTAGCCCGGGATGTCGATCAGCTTGCACTTGTGGAAGTCCGAGCCGTCCTTGCCGGAGAACTCGAAGTTGTCCTGGGCAAAGCCGCCGCCGACCATCGCGAAGACGCTCGTGCAGGCGGTGCTCATGGCGGACTCGACCTCGAGCAGCGCGCCCGGCAGCTCGACCAGGTTGATCTTCAGGCCCTTGATGCCGCCCTGCGCGTTGCACCACTCGGAGAAGGCGACCGACGCGTCCCACATCTCCTTGTTGAGACCCGGCCGGATCGTCGACGTGCGGTCGGTCGCCACGCCGATGTTGAGCCGGTCGGTCGCGCCGCCGCCCTCGCCGTCCTTCACGGTGGCATCACCGGGGCCGCAGACGTCCTTCAGGTCGCCGTAGGTGCCGGCCGACGCCTCCTTGGCGGCAGCCTCCGTCGTGGTCGAGGCCCCCTCCTCGCCACCGCCGGCCTTCTCGGCGTCACCGCCGCTCGCCCCACACGCTGCGGTGGCCACCATCGCCACCGCTGCCAGCACGATCACCAGGTTCCTGCGCATCCGACCCCCGCTTGGACAGACATCTGGACATGTGTCCATCGACACACGAAGCCGTCATTCCACCAGCCGGCGCGCTCGATGTCCAAGCACGCCCGGGTCGCTCTTCCTCACCCGCCGACGCTCGCGCCACTCACCGAACTCGGGCACCACCGACCACTGGTTGGTCTGTGACGCCCAAGGTCGGCCCGACGGCCGACCGTCTCGACGAACTCGGGCACCACCGACCACTGGTTGGTCCGTGGTGCCCATGTTCGGCCGGCGGTCCGCTGAGGTCAGAGCGCGAGCAGGACCTTCAGCCGGTCGAGGAGCTCCTGCTCCGACGGCTTCACGCCCTTCGACGCGGCGGCCACCGCGGCGCCGACGTCGTAGTACCACTTGCGCACCTGGGCGGACTCCTCTGCGGGGATGCCCGACAGTGCGTCGACCGCCTTGGACACGTCCTCGAGCAGCCCGTCGACGACGACGTTCGGCGTGCTGCCACCCATGTGCTGCTTGGCGTCGTGGCGAGCCTCCTTGTCGGCGGCGTCCGGGACGATCTGCGAGATCAGCAGGTCGGCGGGACCGGAGTGCGCCGGGCGGGCGATGGCCTTCGCTCCCGCAGCCGACTCCTTCATCATCGAGATCGGGCCGTGCTCACCCACCAGCGCCATCGCCAGCATGATCGCCACCGGGGCGTCGGTGAGGGCGTGCCACTGCTCGTCGGTGAAGTCGGATCGATCGGTCACGGAGGGCTCCTTCTGCCGCAGCGCCCCGGCATCGGGGCGGCCGGCGAAGTGTACGGAGCGCACGCCGGACGACCCGCGGGTGCAAAGTTATATCGGATGTCCTATCTTTCTGGGGTGGCCACCCAGGGGGAACGGCGAACCGAGACGCGGCGGCGCCTGCTGCAGGCCGCGGCCGAGCTGTTCGCCGAGCGCGGGGTGGACGGCGCGTCGATCGACGCGATCGCCGAGCGGGCCGAGCGCACCTCGGGTGCCCTCTACGACCACTTCGGCGGCAAGGACGGGCTGCTGTTCGCGCTGCTCGACGGCTGGGTCGACGACGTGGCGACCGTGATCGGCGCCGAGCTGTCGACCACCACCACCCTCGACGAGCGACTCGGCGTGCTGTGGCGCAACGTGTCCACGCCGGTGGCGGGCGACGGCCAGTGGATCGCGCTGGAGCACGAGCTGTGGGCGTACGCGTCCCGCAACCCAGAGGCCCGCGAGCACCTGGCCCGCCGCTACCGCGGTGCGTGGCAGGGCGTGCTGCAGGCGACGGGTGAAGGCCCCGAGGGCGTGGCGGAGGTCGACGAGGTCGGCCCCGCGGTCATCGGGCTGCTGTTCGGGTTGGAGATGATGCGCCGGGTCGACCCCGGTGCCGTCACCGACGACATGGCCATCGACGCGCTGCGCAGCGTCATCACCGGCATCACCAGGGGGGCGACACGATGACGGTCATCGAGGAACTGGACGGCATCGATCTGCTGGCCGACACGTGGGGACGAGCCGTCCCGCACGATCAGTTCGACCGGTTGCGGGCCGAGGCGCCCGTCTACTTCCACCCCGAGCCCGACGGTCCGGGCTTCTGGGCGATCACCAAGCACGCGGACGTCCGCAAGGTCAGCCACGACTGGGAGACCTTCTCGAGCGAGCTGGGCGCCACGTTCATCCCGACCCAGGACGAGGAGTCCCTCGCCGCGCTGCGCCTGTCGATCCTCAACCAGGACCCGCCGGCGCACAACCGGGCGCGGCGCCTGGTGTCCAAGGCGTTCACGCCACGGATGATCGCCATGCTCGTCGAGGACATCGACCGCCGGGCCCACGACGTGGTCGCCGCGGTCCGGGACCGGGGCGAGTGCGAGTTCGTCGAGGAGATCGCCGGCCAGGTCCCGGTGCAGATGATCTGCGAGATGATCGGCCTGGAGCCCGATCTCTGGCCTCGGATGTTCGAGGCGTCCAACGACCTGATCGGGTCACGTGACGATCCCGAGTACGCGCACGTCGACCCCGAGCTCGCGTCGGCCGAGATCTACGCGCTGTGCGACGCCGTCGCCGAGGACCGGCGGTCCAACCCGCGCGACGACCTGATGACCGCGCTGGTGCAGGCCGAGATCGACGGCGAGCGCCTGCGCAACGACGAGCTCAACATGTTCTTCATCACGCTCGTCGTCGCCGGCAACGAGACGACCCGCAACCTGATCAACCACTCGCTGCTTGCCCTGCTCGAGCACCCCGACCAGGCCGAGCGCCTGCGCAACGACCCGTCGCTGTGGGACACCGGCGTGGAGGAGATGCTGCGGTTCGGCAGCTCGATCCACAACTTCCGCCGCACCGTCCGCCACGACACCGAGCTGCGGGGCGTGCAGATGCGGGCCGGCGACAAGGTCGTCATCTACTACGCGTCGGCGAACCGGGACGAGGACGTCTTCGACGACCCGCACCGCTTCGACGTGGGCCGCACCCCCAACGACCACGTCACCTTCGGTGGCGGCGGGGTGCACTACTGCCTGGGGGCCAGCCTGGCCCGAGCCGAGATCCGCGCCACCATGCGCGAGGTCGTCGAGCAGCTCCCGGGCATCCAACTCGCAGGTGAACCGAGCCGGCTCACGAGCGACTTCGTCAACGGCATCAAGCGGATGCCCGTCACGTGGTGAAAGGACACCAACATGCGCACACCCATCTGTGACGAGCTGGGGATCGAGTTCCCCATCTTCGCCTTCACGCACTGCCGCGACGTCGTGGTGGCCGTGTCCAAGGCGGGGGGCTTCGGCGTCCTCGGTGCGGTCGGCTACTCGCCGGAGCAGCTCGAGATCGAGCTGAACTGGATCGACGAGCACATCGGCGACCACCCCTACGGCGTCGACATCGTCATCCCCAACAAGTACGAGGGCATGGACGCCGACATGACGGCCGAGGACCTCGAGAAGATGCTCCAGGGCATGGTCCCCGAGGGGCACCTGAGCTTCGCCCGCAACCTGCTGATCGACCACGGCGTGCCGCTGCAGGAGGACGAGGACGACAACTCGATGAACCTCATCGGTTGGACCGAGGCGACCGCCACCCCGCAGGTCGAGATCGCGCTGCGCCACCCGAAGATGACGCTGATCGCCAACGCGCTCGGCACCCCGCCCAAGGACATGATCGACCACATCCACGCCGAGGGCCGCAAGGTCGCGGCGCTGTGCGGCTCGCCCTACCAGGCGCTGAAGCACGCCGAGGCCGACGTCGACATCATCATCGCCCAGGGCGGCGAGGGCGGCGGCCACTGCGGTGAGGTCGGCTCGATCGTCCTGTGGCCGCAGGTCGTCAAGGCCGTGGCGCCCCGACCGGTGCTGGCCGCCGGCGGCATCGGCTCGGGCGAGCAGATCGCCGCGGCACTGGCGCTCGGCTGCCAGGGTGCGTGGTCCGGGTCGCAGTGGCTGATGGTCGAGGAGTCGGAGAACACCCCGGTGCAGCAGCAGGCGTACATCAACGCCGGCTCGCGCGACACGGTGCGCTCCCGGTCCTTCACCGGCAAGCCCTGCCGCATGCTGAAGAACGACTGGACCGAGGCGTGGGAGGACCCGAACAACCCGGACCCGCTCGGCATGCCGCTGCAGTACATGGTGTCGGGCATCGCCGTGGCCGCCACGCACAAGTGGCCGGACCAGACCGTCGACGTGGCGTTCAACCCGGTCGGCCAGGTCGTCGGTCAGTTCCAGAAGGTGGAGAGGACCTCCGCCGTCATCGAGCGCTGGGTCAACGAGTACCTCGAGGCGACCCAGCACCTCGACGAGCTGAACGAGGCCGCGGCCAACGCCGGCTGAGGCTCTCGCTCTCGTTGCGTTCCGCTCACGGGCGGGTCGGTCGCTGCGGCGGCCGGCCCGCCCGTGGCGCGTTCGGGCCCGGTCCGAGGGATCGGGAAGATCCGGACCGGTGTGCATCCGGAACGACGGCCGGAGCGAAGGACGCGGCATGCGATCCCTGCGCGTGCTCCTCGTCGCCCCGTTCGCCCTCGTCCTGCTGGCCTGCACGGCCATCCCGCCGGCGACGTCGACCGTGCCGTCGGTGGACGTCGAGCGCTACCTGGGCACCTGGTACGAGGTGGGCAGCGTCAAGCAGTTCTTCTCGATCGGACTGGTGAACTCGAAGGCCCAGTACTCGCTGAACCCCGACGGCTCGATCAGGGTCGAGAACAGCGGCAACTACTTCACCGCCGACGGGCCGGAATCGCGCATCGTCGGCTCGGCCGTCCCGGTCGACGACTCCAATGCCCGCCTCAACGTGTCGTTCACCGGCGCGGCCTCCGCGGACCCGCCGGGCAACTACTGGATCGTCGATCTCGACCCCGACTACGAGTGGGCGATCGTCAGCGACCCGACCGGCTACAGCGGCTTCTTCCTCTCAGGGACCACGACCGTGTCGCCGGCGCTCTACCAGGAGCTGCTCGACCGGGCGGCGGCCAAGGGCGTCCAGGTGGGCAACATCACGCCGACCGAGCAGTTCTGAGCTCGGCCGGGTCGAACACCACGTCGGGAGAAACCGCCCTGGCGAGGCTATTCCTGAGCCCCGTTCGAGTGTTACCGTCGCGCAACAACGATCTGGGGGGATCGAGAATGGCGATGGTGATGATGAAGAAGTTCGGTGTGGTTCGCGCTGCCCTGGCGGCGGGTGCAGTGGCACTGGCAGTGGTGGCGGTCGCATGTGCGCCCGAGCCGGCCGCTCCGGGCGGGGGTGGAGGAACGACCACGACCACGACCACGTCGACGACGATCCCGTTCTCCGCGCCGACGGGCGGCACGTGGACCGGCTTCAACATGAACTGCACCGCGTTCACGCCCGTCGGGGACTTCCCGTTCACGCAGTACGCGTCGGTGAACGTGACGGCGCCGCCGAGCGCTCCGCAGGGCAGCGAGTTCTACATGATGGTGACGCCGGGTCCGTTCATCCCGCCGACCGAAGTGCAGAGCTACCAGATCACCTCGATGGTCGGCATGACGATCAAGTTCCCGCTCTCGCCGAACATGCAGCTGGTCGACACGGTGCTGTCCTCCAGCATCAACGCCGGCGCCGGCATGCCGAGCGTGAAGGTCGAGGGCACCGACCTGGTGTACCGGGTCCCGGGTCCGTTCGTCCCGGGCCAGGAGGTCCAGATGCCGCAGGTGCGCCTGCAGGTGAAGGCCACCGGTGCGGTCGGATCCCAGATCCAGACCAAGATGACCTCGATGGGCAGCGTGGCCATCGTCGGTGGCTTCATCGAGGTGCCGAACTCCTGCGCCGGTCCGGCCAGCAGCTTCTTCAACACGACGATCACGCCGGCACTGCCCTGATCCAAGTGGGCGCCGGCGGCGGTGCCACGAACTGAGCACTCGATCGAGGGGAGCCCAACGGGCTCCCCTCGACGCGTCAGCCCGCTCGTCGACGACGGCGGTCGCGTGCGGATCGGGACCGTTCGGGCTGCAGATGGAGAGGGTCGCGCCAGCCGGACAGCGACCGGGCCATCAGCGGCGGGTTCGCTTCGTCGGAGTCGATCCGGAGCTGCAGCGCTCTGTGCGGGACGTCGACCCCGGCCCAGTGGTGGTAGTCGAACCACGCCGCCATGAGCCCGTTGCGGATGTGTCGGGGATCGATCCGATCGACCACGATGCGCTGGCCGCGGTGCGGCCTGTGACAGTGCCGTCAGTCCGCCGATCTGCCCGG
>JAEXGP010000201.1 GCA_023450775.1 Actinomycetes bacterium
CAGCTGCGCGGCGTCGATCGTCCCCCACGGCAGGTCGAAGCGCCGCCGGATGCGGGCGGGGAGTCCCCCGATCGCCGTCAGCCGGAACACCGGGGTCACGACCTCTCGCTGGATCGGGACGCTCCACCACGGCAGGCCCGGCAGGTCGCTGACCTTCTCGTGCAGGGCCATCTCGATCGCTCGCTCCGCGGCCGTGGTCATCTCGAGGACGTCGTCGCAGTAGTGGTCCCAGCGGTCGCGGTACTCGGCGTAGCTGCGGGGCACCACCGCCATGTCCACGCCGTAGCGGCGGTACCACTCGACGCCTTCGCGGTACAGGCGCTCGCGGTCCTCCCACGTGGTGTTGCGGGCGTCGAAGCGGTCGATGAGCCGCTCGACCGCGAACTGGAACGTGGCGTGGGCCCACCAGAACGTCTCGGGCCGCAACGCGCTGTAGCGCCGACCCTGCTCGTCGGTCCCGCTGATGCGCCGGTGGTAGTCCCGCACGCGGCGCCCGGTCGCTTCGCCGTCCGCGTCGTAGATGACGCCCATGATCTCGGGCACCGACCGCTGGATCCGGTCCCACGGCTCCGTGAAGAACGCCGAGTGCTGCGCCACGCCGGCGCCCAGGCCGGGGTGCATGAGCTGCAGGATGCCGGTGGCCAGTCCGGTGAAGCCCAGTCGGTGGTCCCCCGCGTAGCGCCACAGCAGGGATCCCGGCCCCAGCTCCATCGGCTCGTCGAACGGCGGCAGCCGGTGTCCCCTCAACGCCCTGTCCCTCCCCGTCGCCGGATCCGGCCCCGACCGGATCGGACGGGAGTGTCGCCCGCCGGCCGCACGAGGTCAAGGACCCCGGTGGGCGGCCGAGCGTGCTGACAGGCCGCGCCGCCGGCATCTCGACGCAGACGACGGCGCGGGTCCAGACTTCGCCCGATGCCAGAGGCCCCCGTGTCCGAGGACGCCGTCCCGGACGACGACGACAGCGACGAGTCCGAGCTCCACCACGACGATCGGGTCGACGGCGCGGTCCACGTCGGCAACGACGGCCACTTCCCCGTCGACGAACCGGCCGAGCGCCGGGCCGTGGTCGACATGCGGCGCCGCCGTCAGCGTCGACGCCTCGGCAGCCACGACTGGGGCGAGCTCGCCTACCGCGTGTACACGACGACCCTCGCGGCGATCGTCGCCGTGGTCTTCGCCTCGGGTCTCATCGGCGACGACGAGCTGACTCCCGAGGCCACCAGGACCTTCGTCGACAGGGCACCGGCCTGGTTCGGCCTCGGTGCCGCCGTGGTGATCCTGATCGGCATCCGGTCGGGCTCCCGGGGCGGTCCGCTGGCGCTCGAACGCCAGGACGTGCACCACCTGCTGCTCGGCCCGGTCGACCGGGGCTTCGTGCTGCGCCGCCCCACCCTGTCGCTGTTGACCTACGCCCTGCTCGGCGGGGCCATCCTCGCCGGCCTCGGCGCCGGTCTGTTCGACCAGCGCGTCGGCGGAGCCGCGATCCCGTGGTTCGCGAGCGGCGCGCTGTTCGGCGTGGCGCTCGCGGCGCTGTCGGTCGGCGCCGGCCTGCTCACCTCGTCGCGGCTCACCTCCAAGTGGCTGTCGCTGGGGATCGGCTGGCTGCTGGTCGCGTGGGCCCTCGCCGACGCCACCGGCTACGGACCGACCGCGCCGACCACGTGGCTCGGACGGATCGTCGTCTGGCCGCTCGAGTTCGACGCCCTCGCCCTCATCCCCGTCGGCGTCGCCGTGCTCCTGCCGGTGCTGGCACTCCTGACCATCGGGGGGCTCTCGATCGAGGCCGCCACGCGGCGCACGGCCCTCGTCGGACAGCTCCGGTTCGCCGTCACCCAGCAGGACCTGCGCACGGTCGTGCTGCTGCGACGCCAGCTCGCGTCCGAGCGGCCCCGCACGCGTCCGTGGTTCCCGGCGGTCCCCGGCCCGATCGCCCGCAAGTTCCCCGTGTTCGCCCGCGACATGCGCAGCGTCGCCCGCTGGCCGGTCGTGCGGGTCGCCCGCGTGCTGGTGGTCGGCGCGGCGATCGGGCTGACGGCCCGCGCCACCTGGGCGGGCACCACGCCCCTGGTGCTGGTGCTGGGCGCCCTCGCCTACGTGGCCGCGCTCGATGCGATCGAGCCGCTGGCCCAGGACATCGACCACCCCGGCCTGCTCGGCTCGGTGCCCGAGGTGGAGGGCGTGGTCATGGTCAAGCACCTGGCCGAGCCGGTGCTCGTCATGATCGGCGTCGGCCTGGTCGCCCTCGGAACGGCCTACGGCGTGGACCCGAACCCCGAGGTCCTCCGCGTGGGTCTCCCGCTGCTGCTGCCCGCCGCGCTCGCGGGCGTGTGCGGTGCGGCGATCACCGTCGTGTCCGAGGCCACGCTCGAGACCAGCCAGGAGGCGATCATGCCGCCCGAGGTCGCCGGACCGCGCCTGCTGTTCCGCACGGTCTGGCCCCCGGCCGTCGCGGTGATCGGCATGCTCCCTCTGCTGGCGGCGCGCGCCGCGGCGGAGTCCGCCGGAGGCGATCCCACCCGTGCGGTCACCGCCACCGCGGTGCCGGTGGTCCTGCTGTGCATGGTCGTGTTCGGCTGGGTCCGGTTCCGTGCGGACCTGCACGAGGCGATGGCGACCGCGACGGGCGGCGGCCGATGACCGCCGCCGCGACTCCGGGCGGCCGGTGGCCGCACGAACGACTCCACGTCGGGGCGGACGCCCCGCACA
>JAEXGP010000282.1 GCA_023450775.1 Actinomycetes bacterium
GACGTGAGGACGTGCTCGACGCGGTGGCGCTCGACCTGGACGGCCGCCACGTGGCGACGGTCGCGGTGCTGGCCCGCGTCCCGCAGCCGGTCACGCCCGAGCCGGGCGATCCGACGGCACCGGGCGATCCGACGGCACCGACGGCCGAGGCGGCTGCGCCCAGCGGGACCGACGAGGCCGGCACCTCGACGGTGACCTCCGAGGAGCGAGGGACCGGCACCACCGGCACGCCCCAGGCCGCGACCGCGGCGAACATCCCCGCCGCCGACACCGCGCCGGCCCCGTTCCGGTCGCCGCTCTCGCTCATCGCCGACGTCGAGATGACGGTCACCGCCGAGCTCGGGCGCACCCGGATGATGGTCTCCGAGCTGCTCAACCTGGGCCCCGGCTCGGTCGTCGAGCTCGACCGGGCCGCCGGCAGCCCCGCCGACCTCCTGGTCAACGGCACGCCCGTCGCCCGCGGCGAGGTCGTGGTCGTCGACGAGGAGTACGCCATCCGCGTCACCGAGATCCTCGGCACGAACGAGGTCTGAACGTGGCCGACACCAGCACCGTGGCCCTGGTGCTCCGCCTCGCCCTGTCGCTCGGGCTGATCCTGGCCCTGGTCGGCGGCTTCACCTGGATGCTGCGCCGCAAGGGCCTGCTGCGCCCCGGCGCCGCGGGCGGTCGGGGCGGTCGCCTGGAGGTGCTGGACCGTCGGGCGCTGAACAAGCACGCGTCGATCGTGCTGGCCCGGGTGGGCGGCACCGCCGTGCTGCTCGGCGTCACCGAGCAACGGGTGCAGGTGCTGAGCTCCGCCGAGGGGCTCGACGCCGCGTGGGACGACATCGCCGAGCTCGACACGACGTCGACGCCCGACGTCGTCCCGACGGTCGCGAGCACGGCTGTCGCGACGAACACCGCCGAGATCACCACCATGCCGCAGGTGCCGGCGCACCCGCCGATCGGCCCGGTCCCCGTGCCGGTCCCGGTCGCGGCCGCCACCTCCGGCACAGCTGTCCTGGGAGCCCGACGGACCGGGCTCCCCGTCGCCACCACGGCGACACCCCCGGCACGGATGAGCATCGTCGAGGCGCTCCGGGAACTGACCGTCCGTCGTTCCTGAACCGCCCGCGAGCCCCGAGCCGCTCCCCTCCTTGCGATCCGTCCGCCGGTACCTCCCGGCCTGCGCGCTCCTGGTCCTGCTGGTCGTCGGGCTGGCGGGCCCCGCCGCGTCCACCGCCGGCGCGCAGACCGGTCCGACCACCCCGGCCCCGGCGCAGCCCACGCCGCCCGTCCCGCCGTCGGTCGAGGACGTCACCAACCCGACGACGCCCCCGCCGATCGGGACCTCGACCGACGACGGCGACGACGTCGGCAGCACCGAGGACCTGCAGGTCAACGTCGACCTCGACGGCGAGGAGGGCAAGGACGGCCCGAGCCGGACCGTGACGATCATCCTGGGCCTGACGGTGCTCGCCATCGCACCGTCGCTGCTCATCATGATGACGAGCTTCACCCGCATCGTCGTGGTGCTCTCGCTCGTCCGCAACGCCCTCGGCCTGCAGGGCATCCCGCCCAACCAGGTGCTCGTCGGCCTCTCGATGTTCCTGACGGTGTTCGTCATGGGCCCGGTGCTGACCCAGATCAACGACACCGCGCTGCAGCCCTACCTGGACGGGAAGATGACCCAGTCCCAGGCGCTCGAGGAGGCCGAGGTCCCGATCAAGGAGTTCATGCTCGCCAACACCCGCGAGTCGCAGCTCGCCCTGATGATCGACCTCCAGGGCGGCGAGGCCCCGAAGGAGCCGATGGACACGTCGCTCGTCACGCTCGTGCCCGCCTTCGTCCTCTCCGAGCTCCAGTCCGCCTTCATCATCGGCCTGGTGCTGTTCGTGCCGTTCGTGATCCTGGACCTCGTCGTCTCCGCGGTCCTCATGTCGCTCGGGATGATGATGCTGCCACCGGTGTTCGTGTCGCTCCCGCTGAAGCTGCTGCTGTTCGTCATGGTCGACGGATGGGCGCTGACGATCACGTCCGTCGTCACCAACTACAAGGGGATATCGACAGGATGACCGACACCGCCGTGGTGCAGATCGGCACCGACGCCATGTTGTTCGCGCTCAAGCTGGGCGGCCCGCTGCTCATGGTCACGCTCGGCATCGGGCTGGCCGTCGGCCTGGTCCAGTCCGTGACGCAGCTGCAGGAGCAGACGCTCACGTTCGTGCCGAAGTGCTTCGGCGTCGCGCTCGTCCTCCTGATCGGCGGCGCCTGGATGCTGCAGACCTCCGTGTCGTTCACGACCGACCTCATGGACCGGATCCCCGACCTGCTCGGCTGAGCGGCACCGGCCGACCGAGCACCTCCGGGTCGACGCCCCCGTCATGGACCTCCACCTCGACGCCGCCCAGGTCGCGACGCTGCTGATGGCGTCGGTGCGGGTGCTCGCGTTCCTGTGCGTGGCCCCGCCGTTCGCCGGTCCGGCGGTCCCGGTGAAGGTGAAGGTCGGCCTGTCGGTCGCGCTGGCGCTCGTGGTCACGCCGCGCCTGACCGACCAGATGGGCCAGATCGACCTCGCCCACCTCGTCATCGGCGTGGTGTTCCAGGTGGGCATCGGCCTGGCGCTGGGGTTCCTGGTGTCGATGCTGTTCTCGGCCGTGCAGGCCGCCGGCCAGCTCGTCGACGTGAGCGTCGGCTTCTCGAGCGCCGCCATCTACGACCCCTTCGCCCAGGCCGGCCTCTCCCCGATCGCCCGCCTGTACCACATCCTCGCCACGCTCCTGCTGTTCAGCACCGGCGGCTACCTGCTGATCATCGGCGGCCTCCTCCGCAGCTTCGACGCCACCGCGCAGGAGGTCTCGATCAAGCGCATCGACGCGGTGCTGGTCGAGGGCCTCGGCACGTTCTTCGTGGCCGCACTGCAGATCGGCCTGCCGCTCCTGGCCGCGCTGTTCATGGCCGAGCTGCTGCTCGGTCTCCTCACCAAGGCGGCCCCGCAGCTCAACCTGCTCGTCGTCGGCTTCGGCGCCAAGAGCCTCATCGTGCTGGTCCTGGGAGCGAGCGCGCTCGTGCTCCTGCCCCGGGGCGTCGAGCTCATCGTCGACCAGGCCATGAAGGGGATGGCCGCGATCGCCGGGTAGCGGCGGGCGGGGGACGACATGGCGAAGGATCGCGACCAGAGGACCGAGCAGCAGAGCGCCAAGCGCAAGCGCGAGGTCCGCAAGAAGGGCCAGGTCGCGCGGAGCCCCACGCTCGTCGGTTGGCTGTCGCTGCTCCTGGCGACGTTCCTCATGCCGCCGGTGATCGGTCAGCTCGCCAACGTGCTGGCCGAGGGCGTCCGCTCGGTGAAGGTCGTCGCCGCGGACCCCACGCCCGGTGTCCTGACCGAGCAGGCCGGCGCCGTCGCCCGCAACGCGTTCGGGGCCATGGTGCCGTTCCTGGTCGTCGTCGCGATCGGCGCGCTCGTCGGCACGCTCGCCCAGGTCGGCCTGGTCTTCACCACCGACCCGCTCAAGCCCAAGTGGGAGCGGGTGAACCCCGGCGCGGGCCTGAATCGGCTCTTCTCGGTGAAGTCGCTCTGGGAGACCGGCAAGCAGATCCTCACGATGGTCGTGATCCTGGCGATCGCCGTCCCCGCCGTCGTCGGCACCTCCCGGGCGCTGCTCGGCTCCACCTTCGGCATGACCGAGACGATCGGCGCCGTCACCGGCACCGCACTGCAGCTCGTGCGGCTGGTCGCGGTCATCGGCGTGCTGATCGGCGTGGCCGACTACGCATGGGCGCGCTTCAACCTGGTCCGCGACAACAAGATGACCAAGCAGGAGGTGAAGCAGGAGATGCGGGAGTCCGAGGGCGACCCGCACGTGAAGGCCAAGCTCCGCTCCACCCGGATGGCCATGAGCCGCAACCGCATGCTGGCGTCGGTCGGCGACGCCCACGTGGTGATCACCAACCCCACCCACTACGCCGTCGCGCTGCGCTACGACCCGCAGAAGGGGGCGCCCCGGGTGGTGGCCAAGGGCGCGGACGGGCTCGCCGCCCGCATCCGGGCCGCGGCCGCCGAGGCCGACGTGGCGGTCGTCCGCTCCGCTCCGCTCGCCCGGGCCCTGCACCGGTCGTGCCGGGTCGACGACGAGATCCCCCGCG
The DNA here is from genome assembly GCA_023450775.1 of Actinomycetes bacterium. Classification (GTDB taxonomy): domain Bacteria; phylum Actinomycetota; class Acidimicrobiia; order Acidimicrobiales; family Microtrichaceae; genus Dermatobacter. Next base: position 4,126 of record JAEXGP010000282.1, read on the forward strand.
AGCTGTTCCAGGCCGTCGCCACCGTGCTGGCGTTCGTGCGCCGCCTCGAGGGCCGGTCCCTGCTCGGCGGCTCGGTCTCGCTCGCCGTGCCCGACACCTGGACCGCCCCGGGCGAGGACCCGGAGCGCTCGCTCGAACGGGCCTGGCTGCGCCGCCGCCGGGCCCGAAGCCTCATCCGACGCGGCCCGGCGCCGATCCACCCATGACGATGATGCGACGACTCGGCTCCACCGTGTTCCCCGCGGCGATGGTCTTCGTGGTGGCCCTGATGGTCATCCCGATGCCCGCGCCGCTGCTGGACGTGCTGCTGACGTTGAACATCGCGTTCTCGGTGCTGCTGCTGCTCGGCGCCGTCGGGGCCACCCGCGCCCTGGACATGTCGGCGTTCCCGAGCCTGCTGCTCATCGCCACCCTGTTCCGGCTGGGCCTCAACATCAGCTCGACCCGCCTGATCCTGGGCCAGGGCTCGGCCGGTGCGGTGATCGAGGCGTTCGGCAGCTTCGTGATCCAGGGCTCGCTCGTCGTGGGCCTGGTCGTGTTCTTCATCCTGGTCGTGATCCAGTTCGTGGTGATCACGAACGGCTCGAACCGCGTGTCGGAGGTGGCGGCCCGCTTCACCCTCGACGCCATGCCCGGCAAGCAGATGGCGATCGACGCGGACCTCAACGCCGGCGTGATCGACGACGCCGAGGCTCGCCGGCGCCGCGAGGAGACGGCGCAGGAGGCCGACTTCTACGGCGCCATGGACGGCGCCGGGAAGTTCGTGAAGGGCGATGCCATCGCCGGCATCATCATCACGACGATCAACCTGATCGGCGGCTTCGTCATCGGCGTCATGCAGCTGGGCATGAGCCCGGCCGAGGCCGTCGACAACTACGCGGTGCTGACCGTCGGCGACGGCCTGGTCACCCAGATCCCCGCCCTGCTCGTGTCGATCAGCTCGGGCCTCATCGTGACCCGGGCGGCGGGCGACGACGACCTGGGCACGAACATCGTCTCGCAGTTCCGCAAGCAGGCGACCGCCATGCGCACCGGCGGCGCCGCCCTCATCGTGCTGGCGATCGTCCCCGGCATGCCGAAGGCCCCGTTCCTGCTCGTCGGCGCGGTGATGCTCGTCGCCGCCCGGAAGATGAAGAGCGGCGTCGACGAGGTCGACGAGGAGGTGGCCACGCCGGCGGATGCGGCGCCGCCCTCGCCCGACGACCCTGCAGAGCTCGCCCGCGCCATGCGCGTGGAGGCGATCGGCCTGGAGCTCGCCATCGACCTGGTCGACCTGGTGGACACCGGCGTGGGCGGCGACCTGCTCGACCGGGTCCGGGCGCTGCGCCGGAAGCTGGCGCTGGAGCTCGGCTTCGTGCTCCCCGCCGTGCGCACCCGGGACGACGTCGAGCTGCCGCTCGGGTCCTACGCCATCCGACTCCACGGCGTGGAGGTCGCTCGGGGCACCGCGCCGCCGGGGAAGTTCCTGCTGATCGCGGACGACCTGGACCGCTGGCCCGGCGAGGAGGTCCGCGAGCCGGTGTTCGGCCTCACCGCCAAGTGGCTGCCCATGGAGCTGCGCCGCCAGGCCCAGGCCGAGGGCGCGACGATCGTCGACCGCTCCTCGGTGATCAGCGTGCACCTGGCCGAGGTGTGCCGTGAGCATGCGTCGGACCTGCTGTCGCGCCAGGACGTGATGGCGCTGATGGACCTGGTGCGCGACACCGACCCCGCGGTGCTGGACGACCTCACCACCGCGCAGGTGGGCGTGAGCGAGGTCCACGCCGTGCTGCAGGCGCTGCTCGCCGACCAGGTGCCGATCCGCGACCTGGTCCGCATCCTCGAGGTCATCAGCGCCCAGGCCCGCGTCACCCGGGACACCGAGGCGCTCGCCGAGGCGTGCCGCACGGTCCTGGCCCCGGCGATCTGCGCCGACCGCGCCAGCGACGGCCGGCTGCCCGTGCTGAGCCTGGACCCCGTCCTGGAGCACCGGCTCCTGGGCGCACTCACCCGGACCGAGCACGGCACCGCCGTGGCCCTGGAACCCGACCTGGCCCAGGCGCTGAGCGACGGCCTGGTGGAGACCGTCCGGTCCGCGGAGCAGCTCGACGAGCGTCCGGTCCTGGTGTGCTCGCCGCCGTTGCGGCCCGCCCTCCGCCGCTTCAGCCAGCGCGTCGTGCCGCACGTGCCGGTCCTGTCCTTCGACGAGCTCGTCGCCCCGTTCTCCGTGACCGACCTGGGAGCAGTCCGTGTTCCGACCGACGTCTGACCGCCACCGACCGCCGCCGCGCCACGAGCCGCCGGCGCCGACCGCCCGACTGGAGGGCGACCGGCTGGTCGTCGAGGGCCCGCGCATCGCGGACGTGCTCGCCGTCGTGCACCAGCACCTCGGCGCCGGCGCCACGCTGCTGCGCACCGACCGCACGATCGTCGGCGGCATCGCCGGGTTCTTCGGGCGCGAGCACTTCGTCGTCGAGGCCGACGCCTCCACCCTCGCCACCGAGCGCTGTCCTGCAGAGGACACCCGTTCGGGTGTTGCTGGTGGGACGGAGCTGGAGGAGCCGGCCGCCGACCCGGTGGACGACGAACTGGCGGGCGACGAGCTGGTCGGCGACGACTTCGCGTCGCATCTGGCCCGGGCCCTCCGGGCGGCCGAGCCGAGCGGCCCGTCCGACGAGGAGCTCGTCGCCCGGCTCCAGGGGCTGCTCGTCGAGGACCCCGCGCCCGCCCTCACGACGACCGAGCCCATCACCACGGCCGAGACCATGACCACGGCCGAGCCCATGGCGCCGACCGAGATCATGGCGCCGGCCGAGGCCATGACGCCGACCGAGCCGGTCGCCGCCGCTCCGACGCCCGAGGCACCGTCTGCGACGCCCGAGGCGCCGTCCGCGACCGGGACCGCGTCCGAGCTCGACGCCCGACTCGTCCTCCTGACCATGGC
>JAEXGP010000387.1 GCA_023450775.1 Actinomycetes bacterium
CGCTCGTACATGGAGGGAACGGTTCCTTTCATCCTGCACCGCTCGGTGCACTCCCTTGACGAGGCAGCTCGACCCGATGTGACGACTTCGCCGGGTTCTGACCTCAAGGGGTCGAACGGCCGACGACGCGCCGGAACTCGCGAGCGACGTCATCCGTTCCGGCGTCATGAGGGCGTCGGGCGCCCCGACGGCGAGGACGAGCGGTCAGGACCCTGACGGCTCGTCCTCGATGGCCGGCTCGACGAACGTGACGGTGACTGTGCGGGCGTCGGCGCCTCGCAGCACCGAGACCTCGACGGTGTCGCCGCCGGTATCGAGCGCGTCCCACACGTCGTCGACGTCGCGGACCGGGGTGCCGTCGACGGCCGTGACCAGATCACCCTCGTCGAGGCCCGCGTCGGCCGCCGCCGAACCCGGGACGACGCTGCGGATCAGCAGACCGTCCTGGTCGGGCAGTCCGACGCGTCGGCGAAGCCGCCTGGTCTCGTCCGGCCCCACGATCGTCACGCCCAGACGTCGGCCGCCGAGGTGCTCTCCGGCGACCAGCTGGTCGACTCGACGGCGCAGGTCGTCGTCGGCGGGCTGGGCGAGGTAGAAGCCCTCGCCGAGCCGGGCGGTGTTGATGCCGACGAGGCGGCCGTCGACGTCGAGCAGCGGACCGCCGGACGAACCGCGGGCCAGCGGCGCGGTGTGCTCGACCGCGCCCTTCACACGGCGCCCTCGAGGTCCGCGGAACGAGCGGTCCGACGAGGACACGAGGCCGAACGTGATCCGGTGGCCGCGGAGGCCCCGAGCGCCGGCGAAGACCGTGTCGCCGACCTCGACAGCGCGGTCCGACCACTCGATCGCCGGTGCGCCGGCGGTCTCGACCTGGAGCACCACGAGGTCGCGGTCGGGATCGGCGCCGAGGATGCGGCCCTGGGTCGCGCGGCCGTCCGAGAACGTGACCTGGGTGGTCCGGTCCCGCAGGTTGTGGGCGTTGGTCAGGACGCGATCGGCGTCGATGACGATCCCGGTGCCCCGGCCCCGCCGGCCGATCGCGACGGTGGCGGGTGCCGAGGTCGCGGCGGCGGATCGGGCGGCGACCGAGAGCGCTTCGAGGAGGTTGGTGGTCACGGTGACTCCTTACTTGCAATTTGCAAATCACTGCAGGTCCGTGGTCTATCCCGCTTGGCAGACTGGTGCCCATGCGCCGACGACCGCCGCCGACTGCCGCGTCACCGCTGCGGGCTGCGCTCGACCGCGTCGGCGACCGCTGGATGCTGCTGATCGTCGAGTCGCTGGCCGACCGACCGCTCCGGTTCGGGGAGCTGGCCGAGCGGGTCGGCGCCGCGTCCAACATCCTCACCGACCGGCTGCGCCGTCTGGAGGCTGAGGGTCTGGTCGTCGCCGAGCCCTACTCCACGCGCCCGGTCCGGTTCAGCTACGACCTGACGGCCACCGGTCGGGAGCTCGCCGCCGCACTCGTCGCCCTGACGGCGTGGGGCGCGGCGGGGGAGGGCGTGCCGAGCGAACGCTTCCACGACGCGTGCGGCGCCGGCATCGAGATGCGGCCGTGGTGTCCGACGTGCGACCGGCCCGTCGACACCCCTGAGTCCACCAGCGCCTACGACCTCTGAACCGCCGTCGCGCGACCACTCCCAGGAGCCGGGGATCGGGGCACGGCCCGCCTCTTGCTTCGTCATGCAGGGAGGTACCGATCGGCACCTCCCTGCACGACAGAGCCGGGGATCGTGGAGCGCTGTCGATAACCTCCGCGCATGAGGATCCTGCTGGTCGGAGCCGGAGGGGTGGGCGACGCGTTCTGCGCGATCGCGGCCCGACGGGAGTTCGTGGAGTCGATCGTCGTCGGCGACATCGATCCCGCGAAGGCGCAGCGCTCCGCGGCGCGTGACGACCGGTTCTCCGCCACCACGCTGGACGCGTCGGACCCGGCGTCGATCGCCGCTGCGGCCACGGCGGCCGATGCCGACCTGGTCATGAACGCGGCCGACCCGCGCTTCGTGATGCCGATCTTCGACGGGGCCTTCGCCGCCGGTGCGAGCTACATGGACATGGCCATGTCCATCTCCGAGCCGCACCCCACCCGTCCTCACGAGCTGACCGGCGTGAAGCTCGGCGATCGCCAGTTCGACAAGGCCGACGAGTGGACCGAGCGGGGACTGCTGGCGGTCTGCGGGATGGGCGTGGAGCCTGGGATGGCCGACGTGTTCGCCCGCTACGCCGCCGACGAGCTGTTCACCTCCATCCAGGAGGTCGGCATCCGCGACGGCGCCGACATGGTCGTCCGCGGCTACGAGTTCGCGCCGACGTTCTCCATCTGGACGGTCATCGAGGAGTGCCTGAACCCGCCGGTGATCTGGGAGAAGGACCGGGGCTGGTACACCACACCGCCGTTCTCCGAGCCCGAGGTCTTCCGCTTCCCCGGCGGCATCGGCGACGTGGAGTGCGTGAACGTGGAGCACGAGGAGGTGCTGCTCGTCCCGCGCTGGATCGACTGCGAGCGGGTCACGTTCAAGTACGGACTCGGCGACGAGTTCATCCAGGTGCTCGAGACCCTGCACAAGCTGGGCCTGGACGGCGTCGAGCCCGTGGACGTCCGTGGCCAGCAGGTCTCACCGCGGGACGTGGTGGCGGCGTGCCTGCCCGATCCCGCCACCCTCGGCGACCGCATCGAGGGCCGGACGTGCGCCGGCACCTGGGTCACCGGCACCGGTCGCGGCGCTGACGGCGAGGCCACGGGTCCCCGAGAGGTGTACCTGTACCACGTGGTCGACAACGCCGAGACGATGGCACGTGACGGTGCCCAGGCGGTCGTCTGGCAGACCGCCGTGGGCCCGGTCGTGGCGTGCGAGCTGATCGACTCCGGCGTGTGGTCGGGAGCCGGTGTCGTCGGTCCGGAGGCGTTGCCGCCCGTGCCCTTCCTGGACCTGCTCGGGGGCGAGTACGGCTCACCTTGGGGCATGGAGGAGCGCACGCCCGCGGGCTGAGGTCGCCCTCCCCGGCCCGCAGGCGTGCGACGTCGAGCGGACGTCGGTTCCCCCAGCCTCCCTCCGAAGGCAGACCCTCGCGGTCGTCCCTGCTCGCAGGTCCCGGCGTCAGTGCCCGACGTTGCTCGTGTACACGTAGTGGCCGACCTCGCTGGGGAAGTCGAACGTGGCGCTCGACGGGATGAGCGAGCCGACCCTGATCTTGACCGAGCTCGGCAGGCTGTCGATCGGGATGAAGCCCTGCTCGAGTCCCGGCTGGAAGATCCCGCCGATGGCGAACGCCGTGTTGAGCAGGTCGGTGAAGGTGCCGGCCGTGGGCAGCAGGATCTGCACGCCCACACCCATGATGTCGTCGGGGTTGCCCAGGCCCTCGAGGATGGCGCCCAGGAAGCTGCCCACGGCGTTCAGGAAGTTCCCGAGGTTGGACACGATCAGGTTGATCAGGTCCTCCTGGGTGGGCGGCACCGCGGAGCCGGCGATCAGCAGGTTCAGCGCGTCCTTCATGACCGGCACCAGGGCCGAGCCGAGGAGGTCGGAGATGGCGCAGCCCTCGGGGAAGAGGGCGTCGCGCTCCATGGCGAACGTCAGCGTGCCGAAGATCTCGAGGGGTGCCGTGCCGAGCAGCACGTCGCCGATGTCCAGGTTCTGCGCCTGCGGGAACGTGATGTCGGCCGAGCCGGCGGGCACGTTGACCGTGGTGCCGTCGGGCGCGGCGTCGGGGCCGGGGATGGCCTGGGCGTAGCACTGCGAAGAGACCTGAGCATCCGACGACCCGGGGACTCCGAGCTTGGAGCGGAACCCGACCTGGATCACGTACGGCTCGTCGCCGGCGTCGTTGTCCTCCCCGTCCACGACCTTGATCGTGCCGGGCTTGACCTTCCAGTCGGTGGGGGCCGGGCCCCCGATGGTGCAGGCCGCAGCCACGAGTGCGATCGCGACGAGCAACGCGCCGAAGACGGAGATCCGCTTCATGAGACCCTCCCGGTCCACCGTCGACCAACCCCTCCGGTCGAACGACGGCAGCGTAACCCATGGGCAACGAGATGTGCCCGATGTCGCACCGATCCGCACCGATGGGCGGGACGGCGCTGCGCGTCAGACCCGGACGGGCGTGTAGATGCCGGTCGCGAAGGTCTCGCCGTCCCAGTGGCGGAGGGTCCAGACCGAGCCCTTGGCGCACCCGCTCTTGCCCGGCACGATCATGCCCCGCCGCTGCGCCCGGCTGACCAGCTCGGGGATGACGTCACCGTGGCTGCACAGGACCGCCGACGTGCCGGCCAGCCCCACCAGCAGCTCCCAGGCGTCCTCCACCGACGTGCCCTCGGCGAGGCGGTCCTCCACGACGACCTCGACCCCGAGGACCTTGGCCAGCGGCTCGACGGTCTGGCGGCAGCGGCGAAACGGACTGCTGAACACGGCGGTCGGACCCTCGTGGCGGAGCCACTCCGCCAGGCGCTCGGCCTGCAGGTGGCCGGTCTCGTCGAGCGGGCGATCGTCGTCGTGCGGATCGGCGTCGTCGCGGACGCCGGCGGAGCCGTGCCGGACCAGGTACAGCGTCATCGGGTCGTGCTCGTGCCCGGTGCCATCGGAGACGCGTGCATCCGGATCACGGTAACCGCCTGCGGGCGCCTCGTCGGACCTCTGCGGGCAGGAAACGCGCCCGAGGTGCCCGACGTCTCAGCCGGCGATCGGCCCCACGTTCCCGTCGTTGCGGTCGTTGGCACCGAACCGGGTCCAGTCGCCGAGCGCCGTCGCGTCGGTGGGGAGCCGCCACACGAGCAGGTGGCCGTCGCGACGGGTGATCGCGATCTCGCCGCGGCCGTCGCCGTCCCAGTCGCCGAACGCGGGCGTCCCGACGGCCCAGCCACCGGTCAGCCTGGGCCAGCCGGCCGGCGCCCGGCCATCGCCGCCGACGGCATCGAGCAGCTGCACGCCGTTCGCGGCGACCACCTCGTTGGCGCCGTCGCCGTCGACGTCCGCGATCGCCGGCGTCACGAAGAAGGCGATGTCCGCGGTGACCCGGGGGAACCCGTTGCGGACCGACCCGTCCGTTCCCGACCACGCGGTGAGCTGGGG
>JAEXGP010000007.1 GCA_023450775.1 Actinomycetes bacterium
GACCTGGCCGCGGCGGAGCGCGACCGGGTCCACGCCGAACGGGCGGTGCACGACACCGCGGAGCGCCTCGCAGCAGCGCTGGACGGCACGCGGTTCGAGTCCGTCGAGCAGGCACTGGGCGCGCTCCTCGACGACGCCGAGATCGACCGTCTCGACGAGCGGATCGCCACGCATCGCGACAGGGTGGCCGGCATGACAGCCCAGCTGGCGGCCGAGGACCTGGCCGACCTGCCCGACGAGCGACCCGACCTGGGCAGCGCCACCGCGGCGCTCCACGCGGCACGCCAGGCGCACGAACGGGCGAGCGGCGCGGCGGAGCGCCTCCGGACCGGCGCCGACGCGATCACCCGGTGGTCCGACGAGCACCGGGCGCTCACGCTCGAGTCCGAACCGCGGCGCCGCGATGCCGCACTGCTGCAGCGGCTGTCGGACACGCTGCTCGGGCGGTCGGGCTCCAAGGTGTCGCTCCAGCGATGGGTGCTCGCAGCGTTCCTCGACGACGTCTGCGCCCTGGCCAACCAGCGGCTGCAGACGATGACCGGCGGCCGCTACACGCTGCTCGTCCACCGCGGCGACACGCCCGGCAACCGGGCGGCCGGGCTGGACCTCCGCGTGCTCGACGCCCACACCGGCGAGGAGCGCGACGTCGCCACGCTGTCGGGCGGCGAGACGTTCCAAGCCTCGCTCGCCCTGGCGCTCGCGGTCGCCGACGCCGTCGAGCAGCACGCCGGCGGAGTCCGCATGGACGCGCTGTTCATCGACGAGGGGTTCGGCACCCTCGATCCCGACGCGCTCGAGCTGGCCATGGACGAGCTCGACGCGCTGCGCGCCGGCGGGCGGATGGTCGGGGTGATCAGCCACGTCGGCACCATGCAGGAGCGCATCCGTCGCGGCATCAGGGTCGTGCCGTCCGAGACCGGCAGCCGGGTCGAGGTCGGCGACGTCCGCTGAGCAGGACCCCCGGTCCGTCGGAACCGACGCCGTCGGGCTCAGCCCAGCAGGACCGCCCGCACGCGGTCGCGGTGGAAGTCGGCGTCGCCGTAGCGCGCCGCCAGCGCCCACGACCGCTTCATGAAGAGGTGCAGGTCGTACTCGACCGTGTAGCCGATGGCGCCGTGGCACTGCAGCGACGCGGCCGCCGCGGCGAGCGCCGCCTCTGACGCGCGGGCCTTCGCCATGGACACGTGCACCGGAGCCTCGGGATCGCCGTGGGCCAGGGAGTTGGCGGCCCGGAGGACCAGCGGTTCGGCGAACGCGACGGCGAGCGCGGCATCGGCGAGGTGGTGCTTGACCGCCTGGAAGGAGCCGATCGGCACGCCGAACTGCTTGCGCTCCGCCGCGTAGCCGACCGTCAGGTCGAGCATGCGCTCGCCCAGACCGACGAGCTGGGCCGCAGCGCCGAGCGCAGCGCGATCGAACGCCCGGGTGACCGCCGCGGAGCCGGACTCGCCGCCGACGAGCACGGTGGCGTCCGACGGCTCCCACGCCACCGAGCACAGGGCCCGCGCGCCGTCGACGGACTCCACGGGCTCCAGGGTCACCTGCGACGGCGACAGCTCGTGGACCTCGCCGCGGTCGCACATGAGGAACACGTCGGCGGTGGCCGCCGCAGGCAGGTACGACGATCCCGGGAAGCCGACCAGCACGGTCGCCGACCCGTCGGCGATCCGACCGAGGAGGCCCTCGGCCGCGGCACCACCGTGGTCGCGGAGGAGCCCTGCCGCCACGTAGGCGGTGGAGGACACGGGGTCGGGCAGGCCGGCCCGGCCGCACTCGACGAGCAGCGGCACGATGTCCTCGTCGGTCATGCCCAGGCCGCCCGCGGCCTCGGGCACCATCACACCCAGGACGCCCATCTCGGCGAGCGCGTCCCAGGCGGCGCGGACGCGACCGTCGCCGCCGCCTGGCACCTCGCCCACCCGCTCGCGCCACGCGGCCTTCACGGCCTCGGGCGGACAGGTGTCGGCCAGCAGCCCGCGCACCGCGTCGCGGAAGTCGTTCTGGTCCTCGGTCAGTGCGAAGCGCATGTGGTGCCCTCTACTTCCGCGGCAGTCCGAGGACCCACGTCCTCCGACCCCACCCGGCCACCCAGGAAGCGGACCTCGGACTGCTTGCCGCCATCGACTTCATCGTCATCTTCATCCTCATCGCCGTCCCCGCCTCACATCCGCGGCAGTCCGAGGACTCACGTCCTCCGACCCCACCCGGCCACCCAGGAAGCGGACCTCGGACTGCTTGTCGTCGTCATCATCGTCATCCCTACTTCCGCGGCAGTCCGAGGACTCGCTCGGCGATGATGTTGCGCTGGATCTCGTTGGTGCCGGCGTAGATCGGGCCCGACAGGGCGAACTCGTAGCCCTTCATCCACGGGCCGTCGAGCTCGGCGTCGCTGCCCAGCAGGTCGAGCGCCGCCCGGTGCAGGCGGATGTCGAGCTCGGACCAGAACACCTTGTTGAAGCTGGAGCGTGCGCCCGGCGAGCGCCCCTCGACGATGCCGGTCACGTCGCCCAGCGTGTAGAGCGCGTACGCCTCGGCGTCGATCCAGGCGTCCACGACGCGGTCGCCCAGCCGCTCGCTGAGCCGGCCGGAGCGGTCGGCGTCGCGGGCCAGGTCGAGCAGCCGGCTCGCCGTCGCCCGGAACCGGCCCGGGGACCGCAGGGTGAGCCCGCGCTCCGAGGTGGTCGTCGCCATGGCCACGCCCCAGCCCTGGTCGATGCCACCCAGCGTGCCGCCGCGGGCCATGACGACCGCGGCCTCGTCGGCCGAGACGTCCTCGGCGGGGTTGTCGGGCACGAAGACGTCGTCCAGGAACACCTCCGCGAAGCCCTCGTCGCCGTCGAGCCGACCGAACCCCCGGACGGTCACCCCTTCGGCGTCGAGCGGCACCAGGAAGTACGTGAGACCGCGGTGACGCTCGGCCTCGCCGTCGGTGCGGAAGAGGCCGAACAGGTGGGTGCAGAACGCGCCACGCGTGGTCCACGTCTTCTGGCCCGAGAGGCGCCAGCCGCCGGCCGCGTCGTCGCGGACCGCCCGGGAGCTGATGCCGGCCAGGTCGGACCCGGCGTTCGGCTCGGACCAGCCCTGGCACCACAGGTCGTCCGCCGCCGACATGCGGGGCAGGTAGTGGTCCTGCTGGGCCTGGGTGCCGAACTCGAAGATGGTCGGCGCCAGGAGGAAGATGCCGTTCTGCGTCACCCGCTGGGGTGCGCCCGCCCGGTAGTACTCCTCCTCGAAGATCAGCCACTCCCACAGCGAGGCGTCCCGGCCGCCGTACTCGCGGGGCCACGACACGACGGCCCAACGGTCGGCGTGGAGCGCCTTCTCCCACTCCAGATGGGCGGCGAAGCCCTCCTTGGTGTCGCCCGACGGGAGCGCCGGTGAGGGCGTGTGCTCGGTGAGCCAGCTGCGGCACTCCTCCCGGAATGCCTCCTCCGACTCGCTCCACGTGAGGTCCATGGCGCCAGTCTGCCCCGCTACCTGACGACCCGTCAGATCGTGGTCGCGGGACCGGGGGTCCCGGGTCATCTGGGCCGTTCGGCCCGGCCGCCCCGCCAGAGTTCACGTCGGGCTCCGGCGACGCCGATGGAGTACCGGAAATGGGATTCGCCGTTCGACGACCCCCCGGCGCAGCCGACGCCGGTCACGACCGATCCGACGGCGCGCGCCCCGGCGCACGCGCCGTGCTCCGGCCGGGTGTGGTGGCCCTCGCGGTGGCGTTCGCCATCGCAGCTGCGGTCGGCGTGGCCTGGCCCGACATCGCGAACGAGCTGCAGTCGCACGGCATCGACCACCCCGACCGGATCATCCACCTGACCGGGGCGGCGGTCCTGCTCACCGCCGCGGCGCTGCTGGCCATGGCCTCCCAGGGCACGTTCGGACGCCGCCGGATCGGCCTCGGCACGATCGCGATCGGCGCGACGACCCTGGCCGTGGGGACCGGGCTCATGACGCTCTCCACGCAGCGACTCGCCGGTCTTCTCTCCACGAGCGGCCTCACGACGTTCCAGATCCTCGGTGTCGTCCTGATGATCGCCGGCGTGGTCGCCATGCCCTCCAACCTGCGCTGGGGTGCGATCGCGGTCGCCGACGTCGGCCTGGCCGTCACGACCGCGCTGGCGCTCACGTGGCTCGCACCGCTGCGTGTGGACACCGGACCCGAGGGCGGGCTGCTCGACGTGACCAGCCGCCAGCCGACGGCCCTGCTGCTCGTGCTCCTGACGCTCACCGGCGTCGTGCTGCTGGTGCGGGTGGTGCAGGCCGCGACCCCGGGCGACCTGGCGCTCGTGGTCGCCGTGCTGTTGATCCCGTCGGCCTTCTACACGTCGGTGGTCGGCCAGAGTGCCGGCCCGGGTGCGGTCGCGTTCCGCGGTTCGACGCTGTGGTGGCTCTGCGGGCCGGGCGTCCTCGTCGTCGCCGGGTTCCAGGCACTGCGCGCGGGGTCGCCGGCGACTCCGGCCGGGCCGGACACGGCCGATCCGGCCGGCGACGACACGCTCCGAGCCACCCGCGCCGAGTGGGTCGCGGTGGTCGCCATGCTGCTCACGCTCGGCGCGGTCGCCACCCACCGGCTGTTCATCGACTCGCTCGACCCGGTGCTCCTCGCGCTGGGCGTGGTCGCCGTGCTGCTCTCCACCTTCCGGCTCACCGTGCTGCAGCGGGAGCAGGTCGCCCTGCAGCACCGCCTGGGGTCGCTCGCACTCGAGCTGCACGACCGCGCCCGGACCGACGAGCTGACCGGGCTGGGCAACCGCGTGGCGCTGGTCGAGCAGCTCGACCAGGCCATGTCGAGCGGCGCGCCGTCGGTGCACGTCTTCTACGCGGACGTCGACGACTTCAAGACCGTCAACGACGCGCTCGGGCACGAGACCGGCGATCGCCTGCTGGTCCTCACCGCCGCGCGCCTGGTCGACGTGTTCGGACCCTCCGCGTTCCGGATCGGGGGCGACGAGTTCGTGGCGGTGCGCTCCGGTCTGAGCGCGTCCGACGCGGCCGACCTGGCGCGGAGCATGGTGGCCCTGACCGCGGAGCCGGTCGACATCGACGGCGTCGCCGTCTCCGCCCGGTTGAGCATCGGCGTCGCCCACTCGGGCCCGCCGACCGAGGGCGTCGGTGCCCGCAACGGCGACGAGCTCCTGCGCATGGCGGACCTGGCGCTCAACCGGGCGAAGGAGCTGGGCCGGGCCCGCGCCTGCAGCTACGACGTGTGGCTCCAGGACCGGGCGGACCGGCGGCTGGTCGTGCAGCAGGGCCTCCGCCGTGCCGTGGACCTGGACGAGTTCGAGGTCCGCTACCGGCCGGTGGTGGACCTGGAGTCCGGCGTCGTGCTGGGCGCCGAGGCCGTGGTCCGGTGGGAGACCCCCGACCGTCACCTGTTGCTGCCCGCGGAGTACTTCGACATCGCGGCGGACACCGGGCTGGTCCCCGCGATCAGCCGGTCGAACCTTCGCCTCGCCGCCGCGCCGTGGCTGTCCTCCGAGCCGCCGGACGTGCCGCTGTCGGTCAGCCTCACGCTCCCCGAGCTCGTGCACGGTGGCCTGGTGGACGACCTCGACCACATGTTCGGCTCCCTCCCCCGTTCGGCCCTGCGGCTCCAGATCCCCGAGGCCGCGCTGATGGACCCGGCCGCGCAGCCGTCGGTCGACCGGCTCGTGGAGCGCCGGTACGGCATCTGCGTGCGGGACTTCGGCACGGCGGCGAGCTCGCTCCGCCGGCTCAGCCGCCTGCCCGAGCCCTCGATCCGCATCGACCGCTCCTTCGTCGCCGGACTGAACCACCGGGTGGCCGACCGGCTCATCCTGGAAGCGGTCGTCGGCATCGGTGCCGAGCTCCGCGTCCAGATCACCGCCGACGGCGTCACCCAACCCGGCCAGGCCGACCACCTGCGCTCGCTCGGCATCACCCGCGCGCAGGGATGGCTCTTCGGACGACCGGCGAGCTGGGACGACTTCGTGCGCCTCCACCTGGAGCACCGCGCCGACCGCGGCACGCCCGCCGCAACGACCACCCCGACTGCGCCGACCGCCCCGACTGCCGACACCGAGCCGACTGCCGACACCGAGCCGACTGCCGTCCCGGAGGGCGCCGCATGACCGCGCCGTCCCCCGCCCGCACCACGACGGCGACGACGACCGCACCCGCGGAGCCGCCGCGGCCCTTCCGTCGGCGGCGGACGGTCGTCGTCCTCGCCGTCGTCGTCGGCGCCGTGTCGCTCCTCGTCGTCCCCGTGCTCCACGTCCTGGGCGTCCGGCTGTCGGACGACACGGTCGCCGGTCTGCGCATCGGCGCCGACATCGTCGCGTCCGGCATCGCTGCCGTGATGCTCGCCGTCGCGGCCGCACGCCGCCGCGGCAGCGACCGGTGGGTCTGGGGCCTGTTCGCCATCGGCGCCGGGGGGTGGTGCGCCGGCTCGATGATCTGGGCGACCTACCTGGCGCGGGGCAGCGAGCTGCCGGCACCCAGTCCGGCGGACGCCTTCTACCTCCTGCTGCCGATCTGCTGGTGCGCCGCCGGCGTGGTCCGCTCCGACCGCAACGACCGCGGCCGCACCGACCGCACCTCCCGCGTGGTCGACGCGATCGACAGCGCCACCGTCGGCCTGTCGATCCTGCTCGTGCTGTGGATCGCGGCGTTCCACGTGAGCGGCGTCGGCGCAGAGGACGAGTCGACGCTGGTCACGATGGTGTACCCGGTCGCCGAGTCGGTCGCGCTGACGCTGCTCGTGCGCACGATGGCACGCAACACCGAGGACCGGCGGGCGTTCGTGCTCCTGATCTCCGGCGTGGCCGTCTACGCCGTCGGCGACGTCGCCTACCTGCTGGTCACGCACACCTTCGACGTCGCCGACTCCGTACCGACGCTCGTCGACACCGCGTGGATCTCCGGCTTCGCGCTGCTGGCCGGCGCGGCGTGGATCGCCATGGCCGGGCGCGAAGCGCCGAGGCCGCGCGAGCGCCGGGCGCGCAACGGCGCGTTCCCGGCGGTGATGGGCGGCGTCGCCGCCATCGTGGCGCTGCTCGACCTGACCCAGACCGACGGCGCCACCTGGACCGTCGCCACCCTCGTGCTGATCATGGTCCTGCTGCTGACCCGTCAGTCGCTGACGCTGGCCGAGAACCGCCGCCTGTCGACCGACCTGGTCACCAGCGTCCGCGGGCTGGAGCACCAGGCGAGCCACGACGGCCTCACCGGTCTCCCGAACCGCGAGCATCTGGTCGACCGGCTCCGGGGCCTGATCGACACCGCCTCCCGCCCGTCCCGATCCGCGGTGATGTTCCTGGACATCGACCTGCTCAAGCCGGTCAACGACTCGCTGGGGCATGCGAAGGGCGACCAGCTCATCCGCACGGTCGCCGAGCGCTTGCGGGCCCGCTGGGGCGAGGACGTCGTGCGCTTCGGTGGCGACGAGTTCGTGGTGCTCGTGCGGCGCTGCGGCTCGCTGTCCGACATCGAGCGCCAGGCCGAACGGCTGGTGACGGAGATGCGTCGCCCGTTCGCGACCGGTGGCGCCACGCTGCAGCCGTCGGTGTCGGTCGGCGTGGCGCTGGTGGAGGACGGCATCACGCCCGACGAGCTGCTGCGGCGCTCGGACATCGCGCTCTACCACGCCAAGTCCAAGGGCCGGGGCCGCTCCGCGATGTTCGACCCGTCCATGGACGACTCGAGCGGCCGCCGCGTCCGCATCGCGCCGCAGCTGCGGCGCGGGCTCGACGACGACGAGTTCGAGCTCCACTACCAACCGGTCGTGGAGCTCGCCACCGGCCGGGTGCTCACCGTCGAGGCCCTCCTCCGGTGGCGGCACCCCGAGGAGGGGCTGCTCACCCCGGACCGGTTCCTGGCCGAGGCCGACGCCCTGGGTCTGCTCCCCCAGCTCGGTCGCCGTTCGCTCGTCGAGGCCACGCGCCGCTTCGCGGAGGTCAACGCCCGCGACCTGGGCCACCCGGTCAAGGTCACGGTCAACCTCTCGGCCAGCGAGCTCGGCTCGGAGGCGCTGCTGAACGTCGACGAGGCGCTCGCCGAGAGCGGGCTCGACCCGTCGCTGCTCGTGCTCGAGATCACCGAGGACGTGATCATCGACGACTCGGTCCGCCGGACGCTCGGCGAGCTCCGGGCCCGGGGCGTGGGCATCGCGATCGACGACTTCGGCACCGGCAACTCGTCGCTGCGCCAGCTGGGCGACTACCCGGCCTCCGTGCTGAAGATCGACCGCAGCTTCGTGAACGGCATCGAACGGGCGGACGACGCCTTCATCGTGCGGACGGTCGTGGACCTGGCCGACAAGCTCGGGCTGGCGACCGTCGGCGAGGGGGTGGAGACGCTCGAGCAGGCGCGACTGCTGCAGTCGCTCGGGTGCGTGCACGGCCAGGGCTGGCTGTTCGACCGCGCCGTCCCGTTCGACGTGCTCGACCGCCGATGGCTGCAGGGCGAGCCCTCCACCGAGCGGGCGCTGCGGATCCTGCGCCGGCTGCCGGCCGCCACCGCTCCCTGACCGGGCCGGAAGCCGACCGGCCCCGGACTCGGTCCGACCGGTTCGGTCCGACCGGTTCGGTCCGACGGTTCAGTCCGACGCGCTCGGGCCCGAGCAGAGGCAGGTCAGCGTGCGGTCGGCCTCGTCCATGATCCGCTCGAGCAGGTCGGCGACCGTGGGCAGCTCGTCGATGACGCCGACGACCTGACCGGTCGGCAGGATCCCGACCTCCGTGTCGCCGTCGACCACCGACGCCTTGGTCATCATCGGCGCGTTGGCGGCGAGCGCCACCTGCGCCCAGGTCAGCTCCTGGTCCTTGCGCATCTGCACGCCGGTGCGGAGGAGGTCGGGCACCGACACGCCGGCCTGCTTGGAGAACCGCAGCGCGTTGCCCGCGGCCCGGGGGAAGCGCATGAGCCCGGGCGAGCGCTCGAGCGCGTCGATCATCGCCGTGCGGATCACGCGCTGGGGCGCACCGTCGATGGCGGTCGTGACCACCGTGCCGGTGAGCGGGGTCTCCAGGTAGATCGCCTTCACGTGGTCGGGCACGTGGCTCTCCTGGGTGAGCAGGAAGCGCGTGCCCATGGCGACGCCGTCGGCGCCCCACGCCAGGGCGGCCGCCAGGCCGCGACCGTCGGAGAAGCCGCCCGCGGCCAGGACCACCACGTCGGAGCCCTCGACGCCGTCGACCACCTGCGGCAGCAGCAGCGAGGTGGGCACCGAACCCGTGTGGCCGCCGCCCTCACCGCCCTGGGCGATGACCGCGCTGACCCCGAGCTCCGCCACCTTCTGCGCGTGGCGCTTGGCCCCCACGGTCACGATCGTGACCACGCCCGCGTCCCGGAGACGCTGGACCTGTTCGGGTCGCGGGGCGGCGGCGAAGCTCGCCACGCGGACGCCCTCGTCGATGATCAGCCCGATCCGATCGGCGGCGTCGGGCTGGTTCGGCAGCAGGTTCACGCCGAACGGGTGCTCGGTGCGCGACGCCACCTTGCGGATGGCGGCGCGCAGCTCGTCGAGCGTCATCGTCGCCGACGCGAGGATGCCCAGGCCGCCGGCCTGCGAGGTGGCGGCGGTCAGCCGAGCGCCGGACACCCAGCCCATGCCGGTCTGCACGAGCGGGTAGCGGACGCCGAAGAGGGCCGCGGCACGCGTGCTGAGCGCGGGGTGCCGGCTCGGCCCGTTCGACCCGCTCGGGTCGTCGGCGGCGGTGGCGTCCGGGCCGCTCACGCGTCGGGCACCTCGGTGAAGCGCAGGCCCTCCGGGTCGATGCGCTCGAGCTCCTCGATCTCGATGCCCTCGGGGCCGCGGGTCGTGGGCACCCGGTCGGGCACCTGCAGCTCGAAGCCCGTGGCGGCCACGACGTCGTCGACCTCCACGCCCGGGTGGACCGACACGAGCCGCATGGTCGGCACCTCGCCCTCCGCAGCGGGGGCGAAGTCGAACACGGCCAGGTTGGACACCACTCGACGGATCTCGTGGAACCGCGACGAGGTGGGACCCAGGGCCGCGGCGCGGTCGTAGCCGATGCCGCAGACCACGTCGACGGCCGGCACGAAGACCTTGGCCGACTGGTTCGGCACCCAGTAGCTCGTCGTGTGGTTGATCGTGTTGCCCGGCGCGCCACGGAACCCGAGCAGCTGCGACTTCGGCTGCGCCCAGTCGCCGATGGCGGCGATGTTCTGGTTGCCGTAGCGGTCGACCTGCGTGGCGCCCATCATCACGTGACGACGGCCGTGCCACAGGAGTCCGAACATCTCGCGGTACGGGTTCCAGCGCCCGATGACGCGCTGCGCCTGGCGCTCCTCCTCGGACAGCCCCACCGGCGGGACGTTGTCGATCAGCGTGTAGTAGCCATCGGTCAGGGCCAGGTGCGGCTCGAACGTCGCCGCGGCCAGCCGGCCGCCGATGAGCGGCAGGTTGCCGATCGGGTTGCACAGGCGCTCGCCGTCGCCGCGGAACGTCTCGGCGATGGCGACGGCGCAGACGTCGGCTCTCCTCGGATCGCTCACTGGCCCGCCTCCTTGGCTGCGAGCTCACGCACGTGGGCCCGGTACGTCTCGTCGTCGACCTGCAGGAACTCGGCAGAGAACTCGTCCCACGCCTCGTCGGACCTCGCCGTCCCGGCGTAGCGGCGCTGGAACGCCTCGTCGCGCCCGTAGTCGGGGAGGCACTCG
Organism: Actinomycetes bacterium; assembly: GCA_023450775.1. Taxonomy (GTDB): domain Bacteria; phylum Actinomycetota; class Acidimicrobiia; order Acidimicrobiales; family Microtrichaceae; genus Dermatobacter. Next base: position 10,642 of record JAEXGP010000007.1, read on the forward strand.
GTGAAGTGGGCGCCGCCTGGCGCCTCGACCACGCCGGTCACGTCCAGCCGGGAGATGCTCCGGTGGGTGATGTCGGTGCCGGCGCCGAGCTCCTCGGTGGGCACGATCGCCTCGCACGACACGAACGACCGGTCGGCGGCGCGCACCATGAGGTCGTCGAAGAACGGGTCCTCGCCGAGCCAGACCGCGTTGCCCGACGCGTCGGCCCGGTGCTGGTGCACCAGCGCCACGTCCAGGTGCAACGCCGGCGCCGCGATCAGCTCCTCGTGCTCGCCGCTGTCGGGATCGGGATAGGGCGAGGTGACCGTGCGGATGTGGGGCATCCGGACCGGCACGTCGGAGCCGAGCCCGGCGCGGGTGGGCAGGAACGGGAGCCGCCAGGCCGCGGCCTGGATGCCCAGGAGGAACATGCCCTCGTCGAGCTCGACCGCCTCGATCGACCCGGACTGCCGTGCCGCCCGGTAGTGCGGCTCCAGCGGGATCGAGTCGAGGGACACGCACCCCGAGATCACCTTGGACGCCTTGCCGCTGCGGCACAGCAGCCCGACGTCGGGGCCGCCGTAGGCCACGACGGTCAGGTCCGTCAGCTCCGACCGGAGGATCGCCCGCAGCAGCGACATCGGCTTGCGGCGACTCCCCCAGCCGCCGATCCCGATGGTCATGCCGGAGCTCAGCTCCGCGACCACCTCGTCCTCGGTGCACCTCTTGTCCGGTCCTGGCACGCCTCGCGCTCCTTCGCCTGGGATCCGTGAACCCGAGGTCCGGCCGTGAGCCGGACCCGACGCGCGTGGATCTGACGCAGCGTCAGATCCGTGACCGTACCCGGCTCGTCGAACTGAGAACGAACCGTGGCGGCGACCGGGCCACTGCACGTCGCGGCGCCGGGGCCGATAGCGTCGGCCGGGTCCGTGCGCACCGGGACGATCCCGGGACGCCACCATCCGACCGACACCACACCCACGAGGGGTTCCCAACATGTCCCGCCGTCGCAACATCCTCCTGCCGTTCGTCGCCCTGCTGGCGGCGTTCGCCTTCGTCGCCGGCGCCTGCGGCGGCGACGACGACAAGGCCGCCGACGACGACAAGAAGACGACGACCACCGAGAAGAAGTCCGACTCCGACACCGACGAGGGCGACACCTCCA
>JAEXGP010000049.1 GCA_023450775.1 Actinomycetes bacterium
GGGGGGGGGGCCTGCCCCCCGGGCCGGACGTCGTTCCGCCCGCACCCGCTCACATCCACCCCCCTGCCGTCCCCCGCCGGCACACGTGACCCGGAGCCCCGACATGCTCGACGCCAACATCGCCGCACAGCTGAAGTCCCACCTGGAGAAGATCACGCAGCCGGTCGTGCTGCGGTCGTCGCTCGACGACAGCCCCAAGTCCGCCGAGCTCGCCGAGCTGCTCGACGAGATCGCCGCCATGTCCCCGCGCATCACCGTCGAGCGCAGCGACGACGACGACCGTCGTCCCAGCTTCGCCATCGTCCGAGCCGGCACCGACGTGTCGGTCCGCTTCGCGGGCATCCCCCTGGGCCACGAGTTCACCTCACTGGTGCTCGCCCTGCTGCAGGTCGGCGGCCACCCCTCCACCGCCAAGGAGGAGACGATCCGCCAGATCCAGGACCTGCCGGGCGAGCTGCACTTCGAGACCTACTTCTCGCTGTCGTGCCAGAACTGCCCCGACGTGGTCCAGGCGCTCAACCTCATGAGCGTGCTGAACGCGAACATCCACCACACCGCGATCGACGGCGCCCTCTTCCAGGACGAGGTCGACGAGCGCCAGGTCATGGCCGTGCCGTCGGTGTTCCTGAACGGCGAGCCCTGGGGCCAGGGGCGCATGACGCTCGACGAGATCGTCGCCCGGCTGGACTCCGGCGCCGCCGAGCGCCGGGCCGCCGAGCTGGCCACCAAGGACACCTTCGACGTGCTCGTCGTGGGCGGCGGCCCGGCCGGCGCCGCGGCGGCCGTGTACGCGGCCCGCAAGGGCATCGCCACCGGGGTGCTGTCGGAGCGCTTCGGCGGCCAGGTGCTCGACACGATGTCGATCGAGAACTTCATCTCGGTGCCGTACACCGAGGGACCCAAGCTCGCCTCCGCGCTCGAGCAGCACGTCCACGACTACGACGTCGACGTGATGGACCTCCAGCGCGCCGTGCGGCTGATCCCGGCCGAGGAGCCGGGCGAGCCGGTCGGCGTCGAGCTCGAGAACGGGGCGGTCATCCGGTCCCGCAGCGTCGTGCTGTCGACCGGCGCCCGCTGGCGGCACATGGGCGTGCCGGGCGAGCAGGAGTACCGCAACAAGGGCGTCACCTACTGCCCGCACTGCGACGGCCCGCTCTTCAAGGGCAAGCGCGTCGCGGTCATCGGCGGCGGCAACTCGGGCGTCGAGGCCGCCATCGACCTGGCCGGCGTGGTCGCCCACGTGACCCTGATCGAGTTCGACGACCAGCTGCGTGCCGACGAGGTGCTGCAGCGCAAGCTGCGCAGCCTGCCCAACGTCGACATCCTGGTCAGCTCGCTGACCACCGAGGTCCTCGGCGACGACGAGAAGGTCATCGGCCTGCGGGTCAAGGACCGCACGACCGACGAGGAGCGCATCGTCGACCTCGACGGCGTGTTCGTCCAGATCGGCCTGCTCCCCAACACCGAGTGGCTGGAGGGCACGGTCGAGCTGTCGCCCCGCAAGGAGATCGTCATCGACGACCGCGGCCAGACCTCGGTCCCGGGCGTGTTCGCCGCCGGCGACTGCACGACCGTGCCGTACAAGCAGATCGTGATCGCCATGGGCGCCGGCGCCACCGCCTCGCTCAGCGCGTTCGACCACCTGATCCGGACCAGCACGCCGGAACCGGTGGCGGTCTGACAACATCGACCGAGCGCGTCGCGCCCGGACCCCACGGGTCCACCCCGGGGTCCGGGCGGTGCGCCGGACAGGAGGGCCACCGTGAACCTGCGTGAGCTCGAGTACCTGGTGGCCGTCGCGGACCACCGCCACTTCGGCCGGGCCGCCGAGGCGACCTTCGTCAGCCAGCCCACCCTGTCCACCCAGCTCAAGAAGCTGGAGCAGGAGCTCGGCGTCACGCTGGTCGAGCGCAGCCGCAGCGGCGTGATGCTGACCCCGGCCGGCGAGGCCGTCGTGGAGCGTGCCCGCGTGGTGCTCCGCGAGACCGCCGACATCCGCAGCATCGCCCGCCACGCCGCGGACCCGTCGACGGCCACGCTGCGGGTCGGCCTCTTCCCGACCCTCGGCCCCTATCTGCTCCCCCACGTGGTGCCGAACGTGAGGGAGCGCCTGCCCAAGGTCGAGCTCCTGCTCGTGGAGGAGAAGACCGAGGTGGTGCTGCAGCGCCTGACCGACGGCGCGCTCGACGTCGGCGTGCTCGCGCTGCCGATCAACGACGACCGGCTGCACGTGGAGCCGCTCTTCACGGAGGACTTCCTGCTGGCCGTCCCGGCGACGCACCCGCTGGCCGACCACGAGGGCCCCGTCGACGTGTCGGTCCTGGCCGGCGAGCAGGTGCTCCTGCTCGAGGAGGGCCATTGCCTGCGCGACCAGGCGCTGAGCGTGTGCCAGGTGGGCGGCGCGTCCGAACGGCGCGGCTTCCGGGCCACGAGCCTGGAGACGCTGCGCCAGATGGTCGCGGCCGGCGTCGGCGTGACCCTGCTCCCCGAGCTGGCCGTGCGCCCGCCGGTGCCCGAGCAGCGCGACATCCGGCTGCTGCGGTTCAGCGAGCCGGTGCCGAACCGGCGGATCGCCATGTTCTGGCGGTCGAGCAGCACCTACGGGAGCCTGCTGCCCGAGCTCGCCGAGGTGTTCCGGGACCTGCCGCCGGGACTCGTCGAGACCGCCCGGCCGGCCGCCGCCGAACCGGTGTCCGTCGGTGCGGCCCCGGTGTCAGCCGGGGCGGCTCACTCCTCGTAGGCGTCGATCCGCCGCAGCAGGTCCACGGCCAGGTCCGGGCTGGGGTCGTCGGTCCAGACGGCGGTGACGTTGCCGCGGACGTCGATCAGCACGGTGGTCGGGCGACCCGGCTCGTACGACGCGCCGAAGCGCTCGGCCAGCGCACCGGCCGGGTCGGCGAGGATCCGCACGTTGCCCTCGATGCCGTCGTCGAGATCCTCCACGTCGGCCTGGGTGCGCTTGGCCACCGCGAGCAGCTGCACGCGGTCGCGACCGAAGTCGACGAGGTGCTGGCCCATGCCCTGGAGCGCCTGTCGGGCACCCTCGTCGTTGGGCGGCTCCAGGAAGACGAGCACGACCGGGATGCGGCCGAGGATGCGGTCGAGGTCGACGCGGCCGCCCGTGCTGGCGAGGACCTCGCCGGGCCCGCCGCGGGGATCAGGGGGTTCGGGGCTCATGCGGCCACTCCTACCCCTCGGCCACGTCCTCCACCACGTCGGCACCCGGCACCTCCGTCCCGGTGAGGTCGACGGCCTCTCGTCCGGTCAGGGCGAAGGCGGGATCGGTGTCGTCGAGCACCACGCCGAGCTCGGCAGCCTTGGCCCGGGCCTCCTCGGGGAAGATGTTCTGCACGATGTAGGGGTCCGCGGTCACCGAGTAGTCGGGGGCCAGGAACTTGGTGAAGCGGTCGATGTAGAGCAGCTGCTTGGCGATCAGCGCCAGCTCCTGTGGCACCGAGGCCTTGTACGTCTTGAGCATCTCGAGCGACTGGGCCACCAGCGCCGCCACGTCGATGCTGCCGAAGCCGTCGGTGAGCATGGGGCCGAGCACCATGTTGAGGAACGCCCCGAGCTCCTCGTCGGAGCCCATGTCGGCCGGGATCGCGCCGACCTCCCGGTAGGCCCGCGCCACCCTCGTGAAGTCCAGGTCGAACGCGCACGTGTAGAAGAGGTCCTTGAGGACCGAGCGCCACTCCGGTGACAGCTCGCCCATGATCCCGAAGTCCAGGTAGCACCCGCGGCCGTCGTCGAGCGCCCAGATGTTGCCGGCGTGCATGTCGCCGTGGAACGGACCGTGGACCATGGCGGCCTCGGCCCACACCTTGGCGCCGCGGCGGAGGATCGACTGGCCGTCCATCCCGCGCTCGACGAGCTCGTCGAAGTGGTCCATGGGGATCCCGTGCACCCGCTGCATGCAGATCGTCCGGGGGCCGCAGTGGTCCCAGTACACCTCGGGCGCGGTGATCATCGTGTTGTCGCCGAACGCCGAGATGTTCGTCCGGAACACCTGCTGCTGGTAGGCCTCGAGCGCCGGGTTGAGCTCGCGGAACGTCACGCCGTGCAGGTCGCGGATGATCCCGCGGGCGCCCGACGTCCTGCCCCACGGCGTCCACTCGATCACCGCGGCGATGCGGTACATGTTCCGCAGGTCGGTGGCCATCTGCTCGCGGATGTCGGGCCGCTGGACCTTGACCACCGCGGTGCGGCCGTCCCGCAGCGTGCAGGCGTGCACCTGGCCGATCGACGCGGCGGACAGCGGGCGGTCGTCGAAGCTGGCGAACACGACGTCGACGGGCGCGCCCAGGTCGGCCTCGATGGTGGCGTGCACGAGCTCGGTCGGGAACGGCGGCACCTCGTCCAGGCAGCGGCGGGCCGCCTCGGCCAGGACCGCCGGGAACATGCCGCCCGAGCTGGCGATGATCTGGCCCGCCTTCACGAAGGTCGGGCCCAGTCGGATGAAGCCGTCGACCAGGCCGTCGCAGGCGGTACGCACGACGGTGGTGCTGCGCCGGCGCACCAGGCGGCCCGCGAGGGCGGCGAGCACCGACCACGACAGGACCGACACCACGACGATCGACCGCCAGACGTCGACCAGGCGGACCGCCTGCAGCGGCGGCTCGTCCACGTGGAGCGCGGACGCGGGCGGGCCGTCGGAGAAC
>JAEXGP010000089.1 GCA_023450775.1 Actinomycetes bacterium
TCGCTGGCCAGCGCGGCGTCGAGGAGCCGTCGCGCAGACCCGCCGGTCGAGCGCCCGTCGTCGGAGCCGCCGACCACGTCGTCGCCGACGGCGCCCGCGTCGGGGATGCCGACGAGCTCCGCCAGGCCCGGTGACTCGCGACGCAGCTTGCCGTGGCGGTCCAGGACCATCACGGCGTCCGAGGAGTTCAGCGCGAGCTTGCGGAACAGCCGCTCGCTCGCCTCGAGGGAGTCGACGGCCTGCTGCTCCTGGTGGAGCAGGTGCAGCGTGCGGCGCCAGACCAGCGCGGTCACCACCACCGCGGCGGCCATCGGCGCCAGCAGGTCGGCGTGGCCCTGGACGACGTCGACGAGGACGAAGGACCAGGGGACGAGCGTGCCCACGAACGCGATGCCGAGCCGCAGCGTGGTCACACGGTCCGACCCCGTCGTCGGCGCCGGCGTCATCGCCTCCTCGGCGGTTCGCATGGTCCAGCACGCAGAGGCCAGCAGCGCCGCACCGATCACCCAGCCGGCGTTCATGGGTCCGACGAGCCAGCTGTCGTCGCCGACGAGCAGGAAGCCCATGTCCGACAGGAGCCAGCAGGCCACACCCGCGACGAGGGGGCGGGTGATCCGGCGTGAGACCGTCCCGTCCAGCAGCATCCGCACGAGCAGGCAGATCAGCAGCGCGTCGAGCACGGGGTAGCTGGCCCACACCGTCCGGTCGAGCAGCGGGACGTCGGTGTCGAACACCATCGGGCCGGACCACAGCTCGCTGACCAGGAGCGTGGTCAGCACGGCGCCGACCGCCATGTCGATCAGCGCGTCGTCGTCACGGCGGATCCGCCGGCGCCAGTCGGGGATCGAGGTGATCATCGCCGCGCCGACGAGGAAGTAGGTCGCCAGCCACGGGATGTCGGGCAGCGACACGGTCGGCTCCGCGCCGCGGAACCAGCTCTCGAGCGCCCAGATCAGGTCGCCGGCGGTCGTGCACAGCACGCCGGCGGCGAGCAGCAGCCGCGAGGTCCGTCGGGCGCCCGGACGGGTGGCACCGATCACGGCGACGGCCGACGCCAGGACCAGGCCGGTCAGGTACGCGGCGGTGCCGGCCGTGGTGTCCGGTGCGGCCGCCTGGACGGCGACCGCGATCGCGATGACGGCGCCGGCGATCCATGGCCAGGCACGACGCGCCGTGTCGGGGGAGTGGGGCATGTGGGGAGTGCTCGGGGGTTCGCACGACGTGGGGGTCGACGTCGTGCACGCACCATCGACACGGCGGGCCCGTGCCTTGACGAAGTGCGGCCATGACGAGGCACCCGCCCGCAGGTCATCCCGGGCAGGTCATCCCGGGCGTCGGATCGGTGCACGGTCTGGGAAGCTGTGGCGGTGACCGACGCGTCGACCCGCTACCAGCTGCTCGTGTCGGTGCCCGACCTGGGCGACGCGAACTTCGACCAGACCGTCGTGTACATGGTCGAGCACGATGACGCCGGGGCCTTCGGCGTCGTGCTCAACCGCCCGTCGGGGACGGAGATCGCCGACCACCTGCCCGATCTGGCCGTGCCGGTCGTCTCGCCGAGCGTGTTCTTCGTGGGCGGCCCGGTCTCGGTCGGGGGCCTGCTCGCGCTCGGCCGGCGTCGCCTGGGGGCCGAGACCGCGCACGTCGCCGCCCTGCCGGGCCCGCTGGCCCTGATCGATCCCGAGGCGCTCGTCGAGGGCGAGGTCGAGGGCATCGACGCCCTCCGCCTGTTCACCGGGTACTCGGGGTGGAGCGCAGGGCAGCTCGACGCCGAGATCGCCGCCGGGGCGTGGCACGTGGTCGAGGCCACGCCCGACGACGTGCTCTGCGCGGAGCCCGAGGCGCTGTGGCGCACGGTCATGCGTCGCCAGGGCGGGCGGCTGGCGAGCCAGGGGCTCTTCCCGGACGACCCGTCGGTCAACTGATCGCGAGCACGCGGTTCGGGCCCGGCGGTGCCCGTCGTCGGGCCGGTCGGGCTCAGCCCTGGATGACGATCATCCGGCGCTCGGTCATCTCCTGCACCGTGTAGGGCGGGCCCTCGCGGGTGTTGCCCGAGTCGCGGACGCCGCCGTAGGGCTGCTGGTCGGCGCGCCACGACGGCAGCTCGTTGACCAGCACGCCACCGAAGTCGAGCGTGTCCGCGGCGACCAGCGCCTTGCCGATGTCGCGGGTGAAGACCGACGCCTGCAGCCCGTACCGGGTGTCGTTGGCCATGGCCAGGGCGTCCTCGAAGCGGTCGTAGGAGGCCACGCCGACCAGCGGACCGAAGACCTCCGTGTTGCAGACCTTCATGTCGGGCAGGACGCCGTCGAGCAGCGTCGGCTCCAGCACCCCGTGCTCACCACGGGTGCCGCCGACCACCAGGCGGGCGCCGCCGTCGGTGGCCTCGGTGATCCAGGCCGACACGCGGTCGGTCTCGCCCGGGTCGATGAGCGCGCTCACGTCGGTGGCGGGGTCGGCCGGGTCGCCGACCTTCAGCTCGGACACGGCGTCGGCCAGCGCGGCGACGAAGCCCTCGTGGAGGCTGCGGTGGACGTAGACACGCTGCACCGAGATGCAGGTCTGGCCGGCGAAGGCGTAGCCGCCGACGGCGATCTTGGAGGCCGCGGACTCCCAGTCGCCGTCGGGCTCGATGACGACGGGCGCGTTGTTGCCGAGCTCCAGGCTCACCCGCTTGCGTGGCGCGTCGGCCCGGATGCCCCAGCCGACCTCGGGCGAGCCGGTGAAGGTGATCATGGCGACGTCGGGATGCAGGACCATGTGGTTGGCCACACGACCGCTGCACGTCACGACGTTGAGCCAACCCGGCGGCAGGCCCGCCTCTTCGAACAGCCGGGCGATCCTCAGTGCGGTCAGCGGCGTGGACGATGCCGGCTTGAGCACCACGGGACAGCCGGCGGCGACGGCCGGGGCGATCTTGTGGCACACGAGGTTGAGCGGGAAGTTGAACGGGGAGATCGCGCCGACGACACCGATGGGCACGCGCTTGGTGAAACCGAGCTTGCCGACGCCGGCCGACGAGGCGTCGAGCGGCACCATCTCGCCGGTGAAGGTCCGGGCCTCGGCGGCGGAGAAGCGGATCGTGTCGACGGCGCGCTGCGCCTCGACCCGCGCGGTCGTGATCGGCTTGGCCGACTCCTGCGAGATCGAACGCGCGAACTCGCCGAGACGCTCGCTCAGCAGCACCGCGGCGCGGTCGAGCACCTCGGCGCGCTCGAACGCGGGCGGCGGACCGGACCGGTGCCGCTCGAGCGCGACCGCGATGGCGCGGTCGAGGTGCTCGGCGGTGCACGCGGGCACGGCGCCGACGACCGAGCCGTCGTAGGGGGAGCGGACCTCGTTCACGTCGTCCGCGAGGACGTCGGTCCCGTCGATGAGCGCCGGTGTGATGTCGGTCATACGGCGAGGCTACCCACGAGGCGGTGGGCGCCGGTCGCCGCTCGAGCGTCCTCGCGGCGTCGCTTCAGCCGGCCGCCGGCGGCTCGGTGGGCGGTCCGCTGACGTGGTAGGTGGCACGGACGTCGACCGACTCCACGATCACCGCGTCGACGATCTCGTCGTCCCAGGCGCCGGCGCGCGGCGAAGGGTTGCGGGCAGCCGTCGACGGCGCGGAGCGGGAGGTGGCGGGGTCGTCCTCCACCACCTCGCCGACACCGGCGTCCTCCTGGACCGGAGGGTGTGCCGGCGCTGCCGGCGATGCGCCACCGGCGAAGTACTGCTTGGCCGCCCGACCCACCGAGCGGGCCAGCACCGCGTTGCCCGCCGCGCCGACGCCGGCACCGATGCCGTAGGGGACCAGGGCGGCCAGGCTCCACGGTCCCTTGGAGTTCGACAGCTTGGCGATCGCCTTCTTGGTCACGCCGGCGCTCGCGGGGGCCGCCGTGCCGGAGGGCAGCTTGGCCACCAGGCGGGCGCCGCTGCGCGACCCGACGCGGGCGGCGAGGCCGGTGAGCCCGACCGCCGCGCTCTCCGAGAGACCGAGCACCGCGAGCACCAGCGCCGTGCGCTCGTCGACGGTCGACTGCTCGTGGCCGTAGATCAGGCCGATGCCCATGATCATCTCGCTGAGGCGGCCCATGCTGTAGG
>JAEXGP010000112.1 GCA_023450775.1 Actinomycetes bacterium
ACCTGCGCGGCATCCTGTTCTCGTTGCTGGGCGTGGTGGGCCGCGACGCCGGCGTCCGCACGCTGGCCCACGAGCTGTTCCGCACGCCGCCCGACGAAGCCCGGGCCCGGCCGGACACCGACAGCACATTGCTCGCAGCCGCCCTCGACGTGGTCGCCGCCACCGGCACCGCGGACGACCACGAGCTGATCGAGGAGCGCTGGCACTCGGCCACCAACCCGCAGGACGTCATCCGCTACCTCTACGCGCTGACCGACACGCCGGTCGCCGAGTGCTTCGACCACCTCTTGGAGCTCACGCTCACCGAGGTCCGCTCCCAGGACAGCGCCTACGTGCTGCGTCGGGCGCTGTCGCACCCGCGGTTCGCGGGCCGGGCCTGGGACTTCCTCTCCGAGAACTGGGACGCGGTGCTCGCCAAGGTCCCGTCGAGCGCCGCAGTGCGCATGTTCGAGGGCGTCCGCTCGGTCACCGACCCGGACCTGGCCGCGTCGATCCAGGCCTTCACCTCCGAGCACCCCACCCCGAGCGGCGCCCGCGTGCTGGCCCAGCACCTCGAGCGCATGTGGATCACCGTGCGTGCATCGGAACGGCTCCGCGCCGAGATCGGCGACGCCCCGGCATCCTGAGGAGGATGACCACCGCCTCGCGACCCCGCACCGTCGAGCACGTCGCCCGGCCGCGCACCGGGGGCGCGGGCCTGGACGTGTTCGCGGTCGAGGACCGCACCGCCCAGGTGGTGTGGTCGATGCTCCCGCCCGGAGTCCTCACCGTGACCGTCGACGATCCGTCCGGGCGCAGCTCGGTGGTCGAGCTCGAGCACCCGGGCGGTCCCGGCGCGGTCGAGCTCCAGGCCCTACGCCCCGGCTCGCGCCACGTGGTCGAGGTGCGGGTGGCGGGCTCGACGGCCCGACGCACGTTCCGGACGCAGGCCGCCCCGCCCGGTGAGGAGCTGTTCCGCTTCGCGACGCTGAACGACCTCCACCTGGGGCGCGAGGAGCTGCGCGAGGACTCCGACGCGGCCCGGCGCGATCGCGGGCGCAGGCAGCGCGGTCCCGTGCCGACCCCGTTCGAGATGGCGGAGGACGCGCTGTCCGACGCGCTGGCCTGGGGTGCGGCGATGATCGTGGTCAAGGGCGACGTGTGCGACCAGTCCTACGACCGCTTCTGGGACCAGGCCGCCGAGCTGTTCGCCGGTGTGCCGGTGCCCGTGCGAATGCTGCCCGGCAACCACGACACCGGCTCCAAGCGCATGGTCGAGCCCGAGGTGGCGGCCGAGGACCGGGACCTGCACATGGCACGCGACGTGGAGCACCTCGACGTGCCCGGCCTGCGGATCGTGCTCGTGGAGTCGGGCGTCCCGGGCAACGGGTGGGGCCGCATGGCCCGGCACGCCGCCGAGGTGGCGGAGCTCGCCTCGGCGTCGCGGGCCGACGGGGCCGGCGTGTTCGTGGCGACGCACCACCAGCCGCAGCGCTTCCGCATCCCGCTCTACTGGCCGCACGGCACTCCCGGTCCCGATGCTGCGGCGTTCGCCCGCACGCTCGGGGCCGCGTCGCCCGACGTGCTGGTGAGCTCGGGGCACACCCACCGCTGCCGCGTCCGCCACGTCGCCGGCGTGCCGTGGAGCGAGACCGGCACGACGAACCACTTCCCGGCCACCTGGGCCGGCTACCGGGTGTTCGAGGGCGGGCTCATGCAGGTGGTCCGCCGCACGACCACGCCGCGGGCGCTCGGCTGGAGCGAGCGGAGCCGGGCGGCGCTCGGTGGCGTGTGGGCGCTGTGGGCCACCGGCACCATGTCGGACCGGTCGTTCACGCTCGACTGGACCTGAGCTCCCTCGACCGGTGCGCCGACGGACCTGCGTCGGTTGCCGTCGCTGAGCGACGCCGGCTCACGCCGGATCGGCGTCGTCCAGTCGGCGGCGCACGAACTCACCGATCGCGGCGACCGCCATGTCGGCCCCGGTCAGCTCGCCCACGTAGCCGTGCCACGTGTGGAACATGCCGGTCCACTCCTCGAAGCGCACGCGCACGCCGGCCGCAGCCGCCCGCTCGGCCCATCGGTCCGCGTCGTCGTACATGGTCTCGGTGTCGCCGACCTGGACGAGCGTCGGCGGCAGGCCCGTCGGGTCCGCGAACAGCGGCGAGGCCACCGGATCGGTCGGGTCCGTCGCACCACCCAGGTAGTCGGCGGCGAACGCGGGCAGGTCGTCGATGTGGGCGAAGGGGTCGACGTCACGCCGTTCGACCAGTGACGGCGCCGAGCACGTGAGGTCGGTCCACGGCGAGATCGCCACCAGCCCGGCGGGCCGGACGGACCCGGCACCGGTGACCGACGGCTCGGGCGCGCCGTGCAGCCCGTCGCGCAGGCTCAGCGCCACGGACAGCACCAGCCCGCCCCCGGCGGAGTCACCGACCAGGACGACCGGCCCGAAGTGATCGGCCGCCCACCGGACCGCGGCTACGCCGGCGCGCACTGCGGCGGGGAACGGGTGCTCGGGCGCCAGCGGGTACTCGACGTTGACGAGCACGCACCGGGCGGCCAGGGCCATCCGGGCGAACCGCAGCGCATGGGTGCCGGCCGAGCAGAGCACGTAGCCGCCGCCGTGGAACCCCACCAGCGCACCGCCCGACAGCTCACCCGGCGGCGTGATGAGCTGGATCTGCACCGGCCCGTCCGGCCCCCGCACGACGGTGGTCGCCACGTCGAAGCCGTCGTCCGCCAGCACCGCCGCCTCGCGCGGCACGTCCCAGGACGCTCCCGCCCGGCGCTCCTGCAGCGTCGTGCCCGGCTGGATCGCCCGCACCGCCGCCACCACCGTGGCGAGACGCTCGTCGGGACCGGCGTCCACCACCACGCGCTCGGGTCCGACGGGCGCCTCCGACACGACGTCCTACTCGGCCGGCGTGGCCCGCTCGACGTACGCGTCGAGCTCGGCGAGGAGCCGGGACTTCTCGTCGTCGGACGCGAACGACACCTCGATCGACGTCCGCGCGATCGCCGCGGTGGTCGCGTGGTCCCACTGGAAGACCGCGGCGGAGGACTCGTACTCGTGGGTCAGGTCGCCCCCGAGCAACTCCGGGTCGTCGGTCCCCAGTGCGACCCGCACGCCCGCCCGCCGCAGCTCGTCGACCGGGTGATGGTGCAGGTTCGGGTAGAGGCCCAACGTCAGGTTGGATGTGGGACAGACGTCGAGCGGGATCCGCCGCTCCGCCAGCTCGGCCACCAGTGCCGGGTCCTCGACCGCACGCACGCCATGATCGACGCGCTCGGCGAGCAGCAGGTCGATCGCGTCGCGGACGCCCTCGGGTCCGGACGACTCGCCCGCGTGGACGGCCCGGTGGAACCCCGCCTCGGCGGCGCGCTCGAACGCGGGGCGGAACCGCTCGCCGGTCCGGCCGGCCGCCTCCTCGTTGCCGTCGATCGACAACCCGACCACCCGCGGGTGCTCCATGGCGATCATCACGTCGACCAGGTGCTGCGCCGCCTCGGCGCTCTGGTCGCGCTTGACGCTCGGGAGCAGCCGGACCGTCGGGTGACCGTCGGCCTCGGCCTGTGTCAGCCCGCGGTCCAGTGCGTCGACGAACCCGGCGAGCCGTCCCGACCACGCCGGCCAGTGCGTCGGGTTGAAGATGACGTCCGCGGTCACGATGCCGTCCCACGTGCAACGACGGGCGAACCGGTAGCCCAGCTCGGCGACCACGCCGGGATCCACGAGCGTGCGACACGACGCGTCCAGGTGCTCGAGCAGGCCGTCGAGGCCGCGGGACTCGTCGAGCACGGGCACCGCCATGCCCTGCGCCCGGGCCGCGTCTCGGAGCAGGTCCGCCGGGATGCAGCCCTCGAGATGGACGTGGACGTCGGCCTTCGGCAGCTCGAAGCACCAGGCGCGCGTCGGCACCGCCACGTCAGCCGAACTCGCCCTTGGCAGCCAGGAAGCTCGTGGCGACCGCTGCGTGGATGGCGATGCCGGTGGCCATCGCGTCCTCGTTGAGCACCATCCGGTTGGAGTGGCACGCCGGCGCCTCGAACGGGTTCGGGTGGTCGGGTGGGCACACGCCCAGGAAGAACATGGCGCCCGGGACCTGCTGCAGGACGTACGAGAAGTCCTCCGCGCCCATGACCGGCGACGGCATCTCGGCCACCGACCGCGGCCCCAACACGTCGGTCGCGATCTCACTCGCCCACTTCGTGAAGCGGCCGTCGTTGACGGTCACCGGGTACCCCTCGACGATCTCCACCTCGGCGGTGCACCCATGGGCGGCGGCGACGCCGTCGGCGACCTGGCGGATGCGGTCCCACACCGCGTGACGGGTGGACTCGCTGACGGCGCGCAGCGTGCCGGTGAGCGTGGCCGACTCGGGGATCACGTTGTCGGTCGTGCCGGAGCGCATCTTGGCGATCGTGAGCACGGCCGGGTCGAAGGCGTTCACCGTCCGGGTGATCATCGACTGCAGCGCCAGGACCACCTCGCAGGCGACGGGCACCGGGTCGGCCGCCCAGTGCGGCGTCGACGCGTGGCCGCCGCGACCGGTCACCGTGATCTCGATCACGTCGGCCGACGCCATGGCCGCGCCCGGGCGGTAGACGATCCAGTCCGACCAGAGGTTCGGCGCGACGTGCAGCGCGAAGGCGGCGTCGACGCCGTCGAGCACGCCCTCCTCGATCATCTGCACCGCGCCGCCGAAGCCCTCCTCGCCCGGCTGGAACATGAAGCGGACGCGACCGGCGAGCTCGTCGCGCCGCTCGGCCAGCAGGCGGGCGGCGCCCACGAGCATGGAGGTGTGGGCGTCGTGGCCGCAGGCGTGCATGGCCCCGTCGACGGTGCTCGCGAACTCCAGGCCCGTGTCCTCGGGCATGGGCAGCGCGTCCATGTCGCCGCGCAGCAAGATCGTGGGCCCGTCGCCCGCTCCCCCGTCCAGGTCGGCCACCACCGACGACAGCGACGAGCCGGTCCGCACGTCCAGGCCGAGTCCGTCGAGCGCTTCCAGCACCGCCGCCTGCGTGCGGGGCAGGTCCGTGCCGAGCTCGGGATGCAGGTGCAGGTCCCGCCGCAGCTCGACCACGCCGGGAAGGAAGCCCTTCGCACCGTCGAGCAGGTCGTCGGTCATCGTCATCTCTCGTCCTCCACGACGGCGTCGCCGCCGGGACCACCCCGAGGCATCACCCCGGACCGGGACGGCGGCGTCACACGAGCGCCAGCACGAGCCCGATCTGCCCCAGATGGTACGTCGTCATGACGAGCAGCCGGGACTGCGGGAAGTCCTTCACGAACCGGCTCAGGCCGATGACGCCGTCGGACACGTAGAAGAGCCCCGCGCCCACCACCGCGACCCACGAACCGGTGCCGATCGCCGAGGCCACCATCAGCGAGATGACCGAGATGTAGGCGGTCACCGGGATGCCCAGCCGGGCGTCCCGGCGCCGCGCTCCGGCGATGACCGGCCGG
Organism: Actinomycetes bacterium; assembly: GCA_023450775.1. Lineage (GTDB taxonomy): Bacteria > Actinomycetota > Acidimicrobiia > Acidimicrobiales > Microtrichaceae > Dermatobacter. The sequence continues at coordinate 5,450 of JAEXGP010000112.1, forward strand.
CCGATCACCAGCATGAGCACCAGCACGATGGCGACGCCGATCAGGAACTTCGGCAGGTCGACCCCAAGGTTCCACAGCGCGACCACGTAGGCGATGTGGCCGACCAGGAACGACGCCAGGCCCTCCACGAAGTGGTCCTCGAGCATCAGGAACACGTCGCCCGCGAGCGAGCACAGGAGGCCCGCGACCAGCCAGCCCCGCGCCGCCGGCGACATCGGGTCCTGCAGCACCAGTGCGGCGCCGATCAGCACCACCATCGTCAGCGGCTTCAGGACGTACTCGACGGGACGGCGGTCGGTGGCCACCGCCACCCAGTCCGCCGCGGCCACCACGAGCGTGGCGGCGATGAGGACCCAGAACAGGTCGTTGGCGGGACCGATGCCGAGGTACGTCGAGCCGTCGGTCGCGGCGAGCAGCGCGCTCATGCGAACAGCTCCGCGATCGGCGCCCAGTCGAGCGACTCGGCCAGCTTCATCCGGGCCTGGACGACGTGGCGCGGGCGGCTCACGCCGAGCACGCCGGTGCAGCGATCGCCGCGACGGAACGCCACCACGAAGCGCCGCTCCTCGATCGATCCCTCGACCAGATGTAGCTCGTCGCCGGCCGCCGGCCGCCCGGCCATCTGGATCTTGCGGTCGTACTGGTCGGACCAGAACCACGGGACCGACAGGTAGGGCACGGCGTCCACGTCGCCGCCCAGCAGTCGCACGGCCGCCGCCTCGCCCTGCTCGATCGCGTGCTCCCAGTGCTCCACGCGCATGCGCTCGCCGAAGTGCTCGTTGACCCAGCTGGCCACGTCGCCCGCGGCGGTGATGCCGGGAGCGGCCAGGCACGTGGCGTCGCAGATCACACCGTCGGACAGGTCGAGCCCCGACCCCTCGAGCCACGCCGTGTTGGGCGTGACGCCGATGCCGATCACGACGACCTCGGCCTGGACGACCGTGCCGTCCGCCATGCGGATGCCGGTGACGTGCCCGGCGCCGTCGTCGGTCAACCCGTCCACTCCCACGCCCAGCCGGACGTCCACGCCGTGGTCCCGGTGCAGGTCGGTGACGAAGTTCCCGATCGTGGCGGGGAACGCTCGCAGGAGCGGCGTGGGCGCCGCCTCGATCATCGTGACCTCGAAGCCCTGCTCGCGGCAGGTGGCCGCCACCTCGGCGCCGATGAACCCGGCGCCGACCACGGCGACCCGCGCCGGGCGCCGATCGAGGTCCGCCCGCAACGCCATCGTGTCCGCCAGGTCGCGGACCACGTGCACGCCCTCCAGGTCCGATCCCGGCAGGCGGCGGGCCGCAGCGCCCATGGCCAGGACGATCCCGTCGGCCGTCAGCTGCGAGCCGTCCGACAGAGTGAGCGTGCGGTTGGCCACGTCCAAGGCGGTGGCCGCGGTGCCGAGGCGGAGGTCGACGTCGAGCTCGGGGAGCTTGTTGGCCAGCGGCTGGTGCGCCCGCTCGACGTCCCACTCACCCGCGAGCACCTGCTTGGACAGCGGCGGCCGGTCCGACGGCAGCTCCGGCGACGGGTCGACGACGACGATCTGGCCGTCGTGGCCCCGACCGCGGAAGGTGTTGGCCGCGCTGAGGCCGGCCAGCGACGCGCCGACGATGGCGTAGGTGGTCACGTCTGACTCCGGTGCTCGGTGACGAGGTGGTCCTCTGGGCCCGGACGGCGGCGATCGCCCCCGGTCACGGGCCGGGGCTCAGCCCTCGATCGTGATCGCCTGCTTGGGGCAGCGCCGAGCGGCCTCCTCGACCTTCCCGCGGAGCTCCTCCGGCGGCTCCTCCTGAAGGACGTAGAGGAAGTCGTCGTCCCGCACCTCGAAGACCTCCGGCGCGATGCCCATGCACACGGCGTTCGACTCGCAGAGGTCGAAGTTCACGACAACCTTCATGGTGCTCCCCTTGCTGACCGCTCACGTCCCCGGCAGCGAGGGCCGGGGCCACCGGTCGCCCGACCGGCCCGCGCACTCTATCGACCGTGCAGCGCCCACCCGGGATGACGGGGTCGGGCCGGTCGGCTCGGTGGGACGGCCCGCTCTGTCCTGCAGGGAGCACCCGTTCGGCACCTCCTCGCGGGACAGAGCCCGTCAGAAGATCGAGTAGCCGCCGTCGATGACCAGCAGGTCGCCGGTGTGGAACGTCTGTGTGGGATCCGCCAGGAAGGCCGCCGCCTCGCCGAAGTCGGACGGGACACCCCACCGCCGTACCGGGGTCCGGGACGTCGTGTTGGCCATGAACTTCTCCCACCCCAGGAGCGGCGCCGTCATCTCGGTCTCCACCCACCCCGGCACGATGCCGTTCGCCCGGACGCCGTAGCGGGCCATCTCGACCGCCAGGCCCTTGATGAGCGCGATCATCGCCGTCTTGGAGCACGAGTACGCCTGGTTGGCGGGCGCACCGTGGATGGCGGACGTGGACGACACGCCGATCAGCGAGCCGCCCTCTCCCCGCTCGATCAGGTGCCGGACCGCGGCCCGGAAGCACAGGAACGCCCCGTCGAGGTTGACCTCCATGATCCGGCGCCACCGCTCCAGGGTCTGCTCGGCGAACGGCGCGCCGCCACCGATGCCGGCGTTGGCGATCATCGTGTCGACCTTGCCGTGGGTGGCGAGCGTGGCGGCCATCGCCGCCTCGACCTGCTCCTCGTCCGCGACGTCCACCTCGACCGACGACGACTCCACCGCGCCCGCGGCGCGCAGCTCCTCGACCGCGGCGGCGTTCTTGTCCGCGTTGCGACCCCACACGGCCACGGTCGCGCCCGCCGCGACCACGCCGTGGGCCAGTCCCAGCCCGATCCCGCCGTTGCCGCCGGTGACCACCACCACCCGTCCCGTCAGGTCCGTCACGCCGTTGCCTCCTGCTGGGCCGGTCCGTTCCGGCTCCGTGCTCGCACGGTAACGCCCCTCCGCTCTGCCGACCGGTGGCCGGCGGCCGGCACCGACCGACCCGTTGGAGCGGAGGTGGGTTGTTGCGGACGTCGTGGAGGGAGGCAATCGACATGAAGGCTCGACTGCTGTTCGTGGTGTCCGCCCTGCTCCTCGCAGGGGCCTGCGTGCCCGACCCGCCACCGCCGGGCGAACCGTTCGAGGCTGTCGATCAGCAGAACGTCCCCCCGGCTCTCGGCTCCGGCGGGGTGACGGTGGACTGCCAGGCCGGCGTCTTCGGCGCGCCCGACGTGACCCGCCGCGCTGCGCAGACGTTCCGCCCGCAGCGCAGCGGCGACCTCACCAAGGTGTCGTTGATCGTGCTGTCGCAACTCGGGCCGGACGCGCTGCGCGTGTCCATTCAAGGTGTGACCAACGGTGCGCCGAACGGGACGGTGCTCGCCCAGACCGCCTACGACGGTGCCGGCTCGCCCGACCCCGCCACGTTCATCGACATCACCTTCCCGACGCCGGCCGCCGTCACCGCCGGGACCGAGTACGCGCTCGTGCTGGCCGTGCCGTCGTGCACGTCGTTGGTGCCCGACGACCGCTGGGTCGTCGTCGCCCCTGAGGTGTTCGTGTCGCCCTACTTCGGCGGTTCTCTCGCACGTTTCGACCCGCCGGGCATCGGCGCGTTCTGGCAGTCGGAGGACCTGGCCGAGGGGGGCTTCGGCGCCGACCTCGCCTTCAAGACGTGGGTGACGTCCAGCGATCCCCTGCCGACCGCGCCTCCGGCCGGCACTCCGGACGCCACGCGGCCCCCGGTCTTCGACGAGCAGACCGGGCTCACCGCCAGTCCGATCGACTGCCCGCCCTCGTCGGACGACCAGTGGGTGCTCTCGAGCCAGACCTTCACCGCCGGACGGACCGGCCTCCTCGACGAGGTGGGCCTGTGGCTCGGTGCGTACCAGCCGTCGTCACCGCGTGAGCCCGTCGCCGTCACGATCCAGACGGTGGACGGCAGCGGCAATCCGACCGGCACCGTGCTGGGCGGCGGCATCGGCGACACCACGACGGCGCCTCCGATCTCGACCCCGCCGACCACCTCTGCGCCCATCGAGATCCCGCTCGCACGGCCGGCACCGGTCGTCGCCGGCACGACCTACGCCATCGTGATCGCCAAGGGCGGCTCCACCTGCAGCGCCTCGCTGGTCTGGTGGACCACGTCGCTCGCCTCCCCGGACGTGTACGCCGGTGGCCGCTACGCCCGCCGCTCCTGGGGCTCGGCCTGGGCGCCGCTCACCAGCGACGCCTTCTTCACGACGTCGATCTCGTCCTGACCGATCCGCTGGGCCGGGCAGGCGGCCCGGCTCGGCTGACGGGCACACTGATTCCGTGGCCGAGGTGCGCGATGACGACGTGATCGCGACGTGGCCGGCGCAACGATGGAAGGCGCTGGACACGGTGGCAGGAGTCGCGATCCTCGCCGTCCTCGTCCTCCTGCTGTTGTTCACGGCGGCGCTGCTCATGCGGGCCGTTCTGAACGCTGACTGGCCAGCCGCGCTGGTCACCGCCGTGTTCGTCGGCGCCCTGGGCTGGTCCGTCGTCATCGGTGTCCGATCTCAGGCCGCGAAGGCGGAGCTGCGGATGTCGGGCATCGTCGTGCGGACGTTCTTCCGCCAACGCCGGATCAGCTGGCCCGAGATCGTCCGCACCGAGGTGGAGCCGAACATCGACTTCCCGACGCTGCAACGCCGAGGCCCGATGATCATCCTCCACCTCGTCGGCGGGTCGTCCGTCAGGTTGTGGGCCACCGAGTCATGGAAGTTCGGAGCAGATCGTCGGATGGACGAGCTCAACCGACAGGCAGAGATGATCCGCACCGCGCACCGGGCCTTCGACGAGCGCACGCGCGCAGCACGAGAAGCGCGCTGAAGAGGTCACGCCTGGCGACCCGCTCAGCGGCGCACCGGGAAGCGCAGGTGCAGCACCCGGCTGCCCTGGATCACCACGTCGGGATCCCCGAGCAGGTGCTGCGTGTCGACCGACCCGAAGAACCGCTTGCCGGACCCGAACACCACGGGGACGACGTCCATCCGCACCTCGTCGACGAATCCGGCGGCCAGCACCTGACCACCGACATCACCGGCGGCGACCTCGACGATCCGGTCACCCGCCAGCTCCTGCGCCGCGGCCACGGCCGCCTCGACGCCGTCGACGAAGGAGAAGGGCGCCTCGGGATCCCAGCCCTCGGGCGCCGGCCGGTGCGTCACCACGACCACGTGGTCGACGTCGCTCGGAGGTGTGCCGTCCCAGCCGTCGGTCAGGTCGAACACGTGGCGGCCGACGATCGTCACGCCGATGCTGTCCCAGTACGGCCGGACGTAATCGAAGGACGGCTTCGACACCTTCAGGACGCCGGAATCGTCAAGTGGGACATCCCCGCTGGTCAACCAGTCGAACAACGGGTCGGGCTGGTCGTCCTCGCCGGCGATGAACCCGTCGACGGACACCGAGCCGTACATGACCACAGTGCCCACTAAGTGCTCCTCTGTGCGTCGGGTGCCAAACAGTACGCGGGACGCGAGATCTGACTCGTGGCCGGCCGCCATCCGATGTCCGCCACGATCGGCGATTGCTCAGGCTCGGCTCGCCACGTGTCGACCTCTTCTGCTGTCGGCGGAGAGGAGCGGACGATGATCCGGACCCTGGGCAAGGCGGCGTGTGTCGCGTTCGCAGCGCTGGCCGTCGTCACCGCCGCCGCGTGCGGTGACGACGGCAGGGCAGGCACCAATGAAGCGGCTTCGGCCGAGGACGACCCCGGGACCCACGACGTCACGCACTGGACCGTGGCTGGGGACGCGGTCGAGATGCTCGCCGCCGGCGATGGGCTCGTCCTCGTCTACGGGTCCGCGACCAGCCTGGTGGATCTCCGTACCGGTGACGTGATCGCAGAAGAGACCATCGACGGTCTGGACGGCCCGCCGGAGATGGACGACGCCGTGGAACAGTTCCGCGTCGGCGATCGTGACGTGCTCGTGCGGGCCGAGGATCGGCGGATCGTCGCGGGTCGGCAGGACGAGCCGCCGCTGCTCAAGTCCGCGCCCGGAGAGTCGTTCGGGCCGCTTCCGGCCGTCCACATCGGCCCCTACTCGGTGGAGAACTCGCTCGACGGAGCCGTGATCCGCCACGAGGACGGCACCGAGTGGCGATTCCCCGTGTACGACCCGCAGTTCGACGAGAGGGTCATCGCCGTCGATGGCTGGGTCGTGCTCGGGATGAGCGAGGGGACCGTGCTCGCCATCGATCTGGCCACTCGTGATGGCATCGAAGCCGCTGCAGCCGAGTGGGCCGAAGCGAATCCGGCGCCGCCTCCACCGCCGATGGACGGAGGACCCGAGGCAGTCGCGCTCGTGACCGCCGCAGCCTCGGAGTACGTCGACGCGATCCACGCACTCGACCTCGAGCGAATGAGCAGCGTCGTCAGCGCCGAATGCTGGCCCACGGTACGAGAGCGCTTGGAGCGAGGCATCGCCGAGTCGACGCCCGAGGAGCTCGCCGAGATCACCGATGGCACTGTTCCGGTCCCCGAGGTCGTCTCGATCGAGGGCCACGTGGCGACGGTCGCCATCGATCCGTTCGGCGAGGTCCCGTTCGTGCTGATGGACGGAGCCTGGGTCGTGCACTCGGACCGCTGCTGAGCCGCGCCATGGGCCACGGCTGGTGACGCGACCAGCGGCAGTGCCGATCGATCACGTCACGATCAGTCGCCGCACTCGTCGACGAGCACGTCGCTCGACGAGTCGTCGTGGGCGACGGCCGTGACGCCCAGGTAGTAGCCGCCGGCGGTCGCGATCATGCCGGTGACCCAGGTCCGGCCATCCTCGGTGGTGCCGTCGCTGGCCGTGATCGGGTCGTCCAGGTCCGCGGCGCCGTCGAAGTACGCGATCGCGTCGGCTGGGTTCCCGGGCATCCGGAGGACGGCGACCAGGCCGCTGTTGCACTCGATGACCAGCGCCGGTGCGACGAGGCTTCGGGCACCGGGCGGGACGGCGAAGACCGAGCTCCCCTGGTAGCTGAGGAAGGGGTCGATGCCGTCGTCGAGCGGATCCCCGGCGGCGGGCCGTCGCGGGTCCGGTCCGAGGTCCGCGAGCTGGGGAGCGACCACATCGCCTTCGGGCACGGCCGGCCACGTCTCCGGGCCGCCATCGACACCGTCCGGTCCGGCAGCGGCGAAGCCCCGCTCGTAGCGGAGCTCGGTCGTGCCGAAGCTCGGCTGATCGCCCTGGGGCTGACCGACGCGGACCATCAGGTGCGACAAGGGACGGAGCGAGCAGTCGTTGCTCCCGTCCGCGCCCGACACGCAGGTCCGGCTGGCGCCCACCTTCAGGAACATCGACACGTCGCCGACGTGCGCCGAGCAGTTGAGGAGGTTCTCGCCGGCCAGCACCGGCTCCGTCAGGAACCTGGACCTCGCGGCGGCGTCCGCCGGTGTCTCCGGCGCCATCATCGTCGTGGTCGCCTCCTCGGCGGTGATGTCGGGGGCGGTGACGATGTCGACGGTGCAGCTGTTCACGGCTGATGCCTCGGGGACACCGAGTGCCGCGGCGTAGCGGTCCCACACCTCGACCGGGTCGCCGTCGACGACGAGCAGCGCCTGCCAACCGGGAGCCGTGCCGGTCTCGCGCCCTTCCCACGCCTCCGTCGCGATGCCCATGTCGGGGGGCGCCCACGGGAACACCCGACCGACCAGCCGGCTCCCGTCGACGACCTCGACGCCGGGAACGAGCGGCGTCCCGGGACCGGCCGAGGCGTCGGCATCGGGTGACGAGCTGACCGACGTGCTCCCGCCGGTCTCGTCGGGATCGCCGCAACCCGCCAGTGCCAGCGCACACACGACCAGGGCCGTGACGGCCGCACACGTCCAGCGCCTCATCCGCTGCCCACCCCCATCGGAACGACGGTACCGCCCGACGGCCGACGCGACTCGCCGATCGGTCAGCGGCGGTCGAGCAGGGCCGCGGCGATCTCGTGGTAGCGGGCCACCGGCACCAGGTGCACGCCGTCGAACTGGTTCGTCTCGGCGATGGCGTCGATCAGGTCGGCTGCGAAGGCGACCCCGGCGTCGGGGTCGCGGTCGACCAGCTCCACCAGCTCGGGCGGCACCGCGAGCTGCGGCACGTCGGCGGACAGCTTGCGGGCCATGCGGGCCGAAGGGATCACCATGACGCCCGCATAGACGGCCCCGTCGAACTCGATGCGCCGCCGCCAGGTGGCGAGGGCGTCGGCGGAGTACGAGACCTGCACGTACCAGGCGTCGGCCTCGTACTTCCACGGTTGGACGTCGCCGAGTCCGCAGGAGACGCCGATGCGCAGCGGCCACCCCTGCTCATCGGAGAACTCACGAGCGAGATCGATCATCTTGCGGACGGTGAGATCGTCGGAGCGGCCGCCGGTCTCGGGCCGGTCGCCATAGACGAACAGCATCTCGCTCACCCCGTAGGCCGCGGCGGTGAGGAGGTCCCGCCGGAAGCCGAGGACGTTGCGGTCACGGGCGTTGACGCAGGCGATGGCACTGCCGCCCATCAGGTCCACCTCGTGCGCCACGGCGATGGACGAGACCGTGGCCCTCCCGATGTGGTTGTCGGGGATGAGGAACCGAGTGGCGACGGGTGCGAGCACGCCGACCTGGTGCCGGACCTTCATGAGGTCGGGACGCGTCGCGGGCTCGACCTCGCAGATCAGCTCGAACGCGCCGTTCACCTCCCCGACGCTACCGGGGACCCGCGGAGACGACGTGAGAGATCACCTCGTGGCTCCCGCCTCCCTCACGCCCGGTCGCCGCAGCTCCGAAGGATCGTTCACGAAGGCGAAACCTTCGAGCCGGCCGACCATCCATACTCATGTCATGGCCGCCTCACCCGATCGCTCCGCCCGTTCGGTCGGCGACGTGATGGTCGGTGAGCGCTGGACCGAGCTCCTACGACCATGACGTGGCCGGGAGAGGAGGGGGCCGGCCGACAGCTGCTCGGTCGCGATCGGGAGGCGGGCAGGATCGGTTCGCTGTTGGGGAACGCCCGGAACGGACGGGGCGGCGCTGTCCTCATCTCCGGAGACCCCGGCATCGGCAAGACGACCCTCCTCGACGCCACGACGACTGCGCTCGTCGGCATGTCGCTCCTCAGGGTCGACGGTTTCGAGGCCGAGTCGAACATGCCGTTCGCTGCGCTCCAGCGGCTCTCGACGCCGTTGCGCGAATGGATGCCCGCGCTGCCGGAGCGACACCGGCAGGCGATCGAGGTTGCGGCGGGCACACAGGACGGCCCGCCCCCGGATCGCTACCTGGTGGGCCTCGCCATCCTCGGACTCCTCGCCGCAGCGACTGACGTCGAGCCGGTGCTGTGCGTCGTCGATGACGCGCATCTGCTGGATCCAGAGTCGCTGGACGTGCTGGCGTTCGTTGCCCGGCGGTTGGAGGCGGAATCGGTCGCGCTGGTGTTCGCCGCGCGACCGAGCGAGAACATCGAGACCAGAGCCGCCGGCATCGAGCGGGTGGTACTGGAAGGCCTGGCGCTCGATCCGGCGCTCGACCTCCTGCTGGCGGCCGTCGGTGAACCGCTCGACCGGGCGATCGCGGCCCAGGTGGTGGCGGCTACGGGAGGCAACCCCCTGGCGCTCGTCGATCTGGCCGGCGAGCTGAGCGTGCGCCAGATGATGGAGTCGAGCCTGGCCGACGCGCCGTTCCCGGTCGGTCAGCACTTGGAGGCGCACTACGTGCGCCAGGTACGGAGCCTGCCGGACGAGGTCCAACAGTGGCTCCTCGTCGCAGCGGCAGACACATCGGGGAACGTCGACCTCATCAGCGACGCCGCCGATCGACTTGGTCTCTCGCGAGCGATCGCGGACCAGGCCGAGAGCACGGATCTGGTCGACATCGGCAACTTGGTGACGTTCCGACACCCATTGGTTGCGTCGGCGGCCTACAACGCGGCGCGAGGCCACCAGCGCCGACAGGTCCATCGAGCGCTCGCGGTCGCAGCAGCGGAGCTCGGGATGGTGGAGCTCGAGGCCTGGCACGCGGCGAAGGCCACGGTCGGGACGGATCCGGATGTCGCCAAGCAGTTGGAGCGGGTCGCCGACCTCTCGGGCCAGCGCGGCGGTCTGTCGTCACGAGCAAGCGTGCTGGTCCAAGCGGCGGCCCTCACGCCCGAGGGCCCGGAACGGTACGCCCGGGTCGTCGCCGCCGCCGAGGCCGCGCTCGCGTCCGGCGCTGCACAGGCCGCGAAGTCGCTGCTCGACGACGTCGACGAGTCGGAGCTCGATCCGATATCACTCGGACGAGCGATCTCGATCCGTGCGCACCACGCGCTCTTCACGGCAGACCCCGCGCTGAAGCGCGCCGGCGCCGACCTGCTCGCCGCGGCGGCGCTCTTCGAGGGCCGGGCGCCCGACCTCGAGCGGTCAGCGCTGCTCCAGGGTTTCTTCTTCACGCTCCCGGCGGAGCGGCGGGCCGAGGGCGCGTCGCTCACCGAGCTCGGAGAACGGCTGCGGTCCGCAGCGGCGGCTCACACCGGCATCGGAGCGGTGATCATGGAGGCGTTGAGCGCCCACATCCTGCTCGACTACGCCGAGGCCGTCCCCGTGATGCAGCGAGCGCTCGACGCGATCGACGGGCTTCCGTCCGAGCAGCTCATGGAGTTCGGCCTGATCAGCGTCGTCCTCACGAGCGCGCTGTGGGACCACGAACGGCGCACCAGCCTGTTGGACCGCGTCGCCGCCGCCGCAGGCGACGCGGGTTCGATGCAGACGCTGGACACGGCGCTCTGGACGCACTCGAACGCTCAGCTCAAGGGCGGCACGCCACGGGACGCGCGTCTGCACATGGATCGCGTGCGCGAACTCCGCCGGGCGATCGGCTACGACTCCGAGCACGTGGTCAACGTGGCGCTGCTGGCCTGGTCGGACGTGCCGGTCGAGGAGGTGGAGGCGATCTCCGAGGGCGCCGGTGCCCTGGGGTTCGGCGGCGTCGAGGCCGCAGGCATCGCAGCACTCGCGGTCCGGGACCTGGCAGAAGGGCGGTACGAGACAGCGATGGAACGGCTCCGTCCGCTCGTCGGGGCGCCCTTCCTCCAGGTCACCCCGTTCGAGTATCCCGACTACGTCGAGGCCGGCGTCCGGTGCGGGCGCGCCGACGAAGTGGCGCCGTACGTCGAGCTCCTCGAGCGGATCGCTGACGCGAACGGCTCCTCGTGGACCCGCGGTGTGGCCCAACGATCGCGGGCGCTGATCAGCGGCGGGGAAGCCGAGGCGCACTTCCAGGCAGCGCTCGCCAGCCTGTCGTCGCCGCTGATTGAGGTGGAGCTCGGTCGGACCCATCTGGTCTACGGCGAGTGGCTCCGCCGGGCCCGCCGGCGGGGTGAGGCCGGCGAGCACCTGCGCCAGGCGTTGCGGCTCTTCGAGCACGCGGAGGCCGTCTTCTTCGCGGCGCGGGCCAGGAGCGAGCTGGACGCAGCGGGCGAGACGATCGACACGGAGATCACGACGATCGGTCCGGCGCTGACGGTCCAGGAGTCCACCGTGGCTCGGCTGGCCGCAGCGGGACAGACCAACTCCGAGATCGCCGCCACGATGTTCCTCAGCCCGAACACCGTCGACTACCACCTCCGCAAGGTGTTCCAGAAGCTCGGCATCTCGTCGCGGCGCCAGCTGGCCGACCGACTCGGCGGAGGCGCCTGACGCGGCCCCGTCTCCGACGATGGCACCCGGCTCGGACTACGCGCACCACGTGGTCCGCCGGGGGCAGGGCGATGTGAGGGTCAAGGGGTCCGATCGACCTCCGACCTAGGAGACCTCACATGCCCTACGTGACCACCGATGACGGCGCCCAGATCTTCTACCGGGAGTGGGGTGACGAGGACGGCACGCCCGTGCTGCTCAGCCACGGCTGGCCGCTGAACGGCGACGCCTGGGAGGCAGCAGCCGTGTTCCTCGCCCGCAACGGCCATCGGGCCGTCGCCCACGACCGACGCGGTCACGGCCGTTCGAGCCAGACCTGGCTCGGCAACGAGATGGATACGTACGCCGACGATCTGGCGTGCCTGATCGAGAAGCTCGACCTACGGGACCTCACGATGGTCGGCCACTCCACCGGCGGAGGCGAGGTCGTCCGCTACCTCGGCCGTCACGGTTCCGACCGGGTCGCCAGGGTGGTGTTGGTGTCGGCGGTCCCGCCGCTGATGGCGCAGACCGACGACAACCCCGAAGGACTGCCCATTGCGGTGTTCGACGCCATCCGGGACGGCGAGACCGCGAACCGCTCGCAGCTCTACCGGGACCTCGCGGACGGGCCGTTCTTCGGTCACAACCGCAGGGGCGACGTCGCCCAAGGATTCAGGGACGCGTTCTGGCTGCAGTCGATGGCCTGTGGCCACCGAGCTGCGTACGAGTGCATCGCCGCCTTCTCCGCCACCGACTTTCGGCCTGACCTCGCGAAGGTCGACGTCCCGACGCTCGTCATCCACGGTGACGACGACCAGATCGTGCCGTTCGAGGTCGGCGGCGCGCGCTCGGCCCAGCTGATCGACGGAGCAGAGCTCCTCGTCTACGAGGGCAGCGGCCACGCGCTGCCTGACACCGACCGCGAGCGACTCCACACCGACCTGCTGGCCTTCATCGACCGCTGAGCAGCGAGCCGGCGACGGGCATGGATCGTGGGACTACGCGGTCCGCGTGGTCCGGTCCGCCGCCGGCGCTGCGAAGGTCCAGAGGAACCTCGAGAAGGGAACCACCGATGTCCGACCTCACACCGAACACCATCGTCCTCGTCCACGGATTCTGGGTGACGCCCCGGAGCTGGGAGCAGTGGATCGACCACTACACGTCGAGAGGCTTCAACGTCCTGGCCCCCGCCTACCCGGGCTTCGAGGTCGAGGTGGAGGCACTCAACGCGAACCCGACCCCGATCGTTGATCTCCGCGTGCCGGCGATCATCGAGCACCTCGAGAAGGTGGTCGGTGCGCTCGAGGAGCCGCCGATCATCATGGGTCACTCCGCCGGTGGCGCGTTCACGCAGATCCTGCTGGACCACGGCTTCGGCGCCTGCGGCGTCGTCCTCAACTCGGCTCCGACCGAGGGCGTGAAGGTCGTGCCGGCATCGCAGGTGAAGGCGACGTTCCCGGTGCTCAAGAACCCCGCCAACCACCACAAGGCGGTCGGCTACAGCCTCGAGCAGTGGACCTACGCGTTCGCGAACACGTTCAGCCCGGAGAAGGCGCTGGCGACCTACGAGCGCTACCACGTGCCGGCGTCCGGTCGGATCCTGTGGGACAGCGTGCTGGCCAACGTGGAGCCCGGCCACCAGGGCACCTGGGTCGACTACCACAACGACGACCGGGCGCCGCTGCTGTTCATCTCCGGCATGGACGACAACCTGATGCCGCCGCGGATCCAGCAGTCGAACGCCAAGCACTACAAGTCGCACACGGTCACCGAGGTGATCGAGTTCGAGGGTCCGCACCTCCTGCCGATGATCGACGGCTGGCAGTCCGTCGCCGACCACGCGCTCGACTGGGCGCTCGCCCACGCCACGTCTCCGGTCACCTGACCCCGACGATGCGCATCACCCACATCGGCGGCCCGACGGTGCTCATCGAGCACGAGGGCTGGACGATCCTCTCCGACCCCACGTTCGACCCACCGGGACGGACCTACGGCTTCGGCCTCGGAACCAGCTCCCGGAAGCTGACCGGCCCGGCCGTGCCGCTCGCCGAGCTCGGACCGCTCGATGTGGTGCTGGTCAGCCACGACCACCACGCCGACAACCTCGATGACGAGGGCCGCAACTCCCTGTCGGCTGCGACGGCGGTGGTCACCAACCCTGCCGCTGCGGCCCGCCTGGGCCGAGGGGCTCGCGGGATCCGTCCGGGTGAGGTCGCCGAGGTGACCGCACCCGGACGGCCGCCACTGCGGATCCGTGCCACCCCGTGCCGGCACGGCCCTCCACTGAGCCGCCGGCTGGTCGGGCCGGTCATCGGGTTCGAGATCGCCACCCGTGCGGATCGCTCCGACGTGTGGATCACCGGCGACACCGTCTCGTACCGGAGCGTGCGGCGCGCCGCGCTGGCGATGGCCGTCGACGTCGCCATCGTCCACCTCGGTGAGGTGAGGTTCCCGGTCACCGGTCCCGTCCGCTACAGCCTCACCGCACGCCAGGGCTTCGAGCTCGGCCGGCTCTCCGGCGCGGAGTCCATCATCCCCGTCCACTACGAGGGCTGGTCGCACTTCCATGAGCCCGTCGTCGAGCTCGAGCGGGCGATGGCCTCGGCTCCGGCTGACCTCGCAGCACGGATCGAGGTCCTGCCCATCGGCACGCCGACGTCGATAGCCGTCTGAGCGACAGCCCGACCCGAGCTCCCCCGCCCCGCCCTCCGGTCCAGCACACACCTCGCACCCGCGGTCCGACCGGACCGTGGGGTCGACCTCGGCGCGCCCGCGCCGAGCCATCACCCCAACACGACAGGAGCACCCCATGCATCGACATCACGCACCACGACCCGGCCGGACGTCCGGTCGGATCCTGATCGTCGCGGTCGCCGCTGTCGCGGCGCTGCTCACCGCGGCGTGCCGACCCGGCGGCGTGCCCGGCGGCGGTGGAGGAAGCGGAGGTGGCGGGCCGCAAGGACCGAAGCCGACGATCGTGCTGGTGCACGGCGCCTTCGCAGACGCCTCCGGCTGGGACGGCGTGATCAAACGGCTCCAGCGCTCCGGCTACGACGTGATCGCTCCGGCCAACCCGCTCCGCGGCCTCGGATCGGACGCTGCGTACATCCGCAGCGTCCTCGACACGATCACCGGTCCGATCGTCCTCGTCGGCCACTCGTACGGCGGCATGGTGATGACCAACGCCGCGGCCGGCGATCCCGATGTCAAGGCGCTCGTCTACATCGCGTCGTTCGCTCCGGACGCCGGTGACTCGGTCGGCAGCCTCAGCGCGCTCAACCCCGGCAGCGGCGTCGTCCCGGAGAACCTCGTCATCCGCCCGACCCCCACCGGACTCGACGGCTACATCAACCCGACGGTGTTCCGCGACGTGTTCGCCGGCGACCTTCCGAAGCAGACGGCCGCAGCCATGGCCGCCAGCCAGCGCCCCGCCGATCTGGGCCTGCTCGGCGAGCCCTCGGGAACCCCGGCGTGGGCGACCGTTCCGTCCTGGTACCTCGTCGCGACGCAGGACCGCGTCATCCCGCCCGCCACCCAACGGTTCATGGCGCAACGAGCCCACGCCACGACGATCGAGGTCCGCTCGTCGCACGTGGCGATGATCTCGCACCCCGACGAAACCTCGCGGCTCGTCGTCGCTGCGGCGAACGCCGTCAGTTGAGTGTGCAGCCCGAGCCGGACCATGTCCGGCTCGGGCTCGCTGGCCATCCCCGCGAATGCCGGGATCGCAGGTGAGGTCGATGAGCAGCTTGCTGACGGCGGCAGCGCTCGGCATCCGTAGGCTGAGGCGGTGGAAGCCGCTCGACTGGAACGCGTGCAGGCCGGCCTCGGCGTCGGTTCCGCTGTGGTCGCCGGATGTCGCGCGAGTCGCCCGGCGAGCCGATAGCCGGCACGATCCCGATGCGCGATCGATTCGACCTGCCGGACGGTCTTCGTCGGTTGACGCAGCTCCCTGACGGCGGCGAGTGGCTCCGAGGACTTCCGGAGGTGATCGCCGGGCTGGCCGAGGAGTGGCATCTCACCCTCGGGCGGCCCTACGAGGACGGCAGTGTGTCGTGGGTGGCGCCGGTGACCACCGACGGTGCGCCCGCCGTGCTCAAGGTGCAGTTCCCACACCGTGAGTCGGAGGGCGAGGCCGATGCGCTCGCCGCCTGGGACGGCAACGGAGCGGCGCGGCTGCTGCGCCGTGACGACGACCGGCACGCACTCCTGTTGGAGCAGTGCCGGCCTGGCACCCACCTCGCCCGTTCCGAGGTGGACCACCTGGCGGTGCTGGTGGATCTCCTCCCGGCGCTCTGGGTTGCAGCACCATCGGGCATCCGGTCCCTCGCGGACGAGGCTGCTCTGTGGGCCGGCCACCTGCAGGAGCACTGGGTCGCCGCGGGACAGCCCTGCGAGCGCAGGCTCGTCGACCTCGCGCTGCAGTACCTCGAGGAGCTCCCGACGACTCAAGGCCCGGCGGTCCTCCTGCATCAGGATCTGCACGGCGACAACGTGCTCGCTGCGGAGCGACGTCCTTGGCTTGCGATCGATCCGAAGCCGCTCGCCGGCGAGCGCGAGTTCGCGGTGGCGCCGATCGTCAGGAGCTTCGAGTTCGGCCACAGCGCGGGCGAGGTCACGGACCGACTGCAGCGGCTGTGCGCCGTGCTGGACTTGGACGAGGAACGGGCCGCCAAGTGGACCATCGCCCAGACGGTCGCATGGAGCTTCGACTCGCAGTACGCGACGTTCCACCACGACACCGCTCGCTGGCTCGCGGCTCGATTCGGAGCACGCTGACCAGGACACGTGAGCACGTGCCACCACCCGAGGGTCCAAGGGGCCGACCGGAATGGAACAGGGTGAGTTCTCACTCGTGCCGGGCCGTCGACCGACCGGGCTCGGCTCGACCGACCTCGAACCCGGTCAACCACGGCCCGACCGCAGCGGTCAGTCCGCGACGGCGTAGGTCCGCCACTCTTCGGGCACCCCTTTCAACAGATGAGCACCCCGGGCCGTCAACTCGACACCGGATCCGACGAGTGCGTCGCGCACCGTCTGGCTGACGAGGATCTCCCCGGGTTCGGCGAGTCCTGCGATCCGAGATCCGATGTGGACCGCCAGACCTGCGTAGTCGTCACCCTGGCGCTCCACCTCTCCGAGGTGCATCCCCGTGCGCACCTCGAGGCCGAGAGCGCGTGCCTCGGCTCGGATCGTCCGAGCCGTCTCGATCGCTACGGAGGGGCTCGCGGCCACGACGAAGAAGTCGTCGCCACGGGTGTTCACCTCCTGCGCCTCGTAGCGCACGAGCACGTCTCGCACGACCATCCGGAACTCCGAGAGCAGCTGCCGCCACGCGACGTCGCCGAGGGCAGCAGCTCGCTCGGTCGAACCGACCACGTCGGTGAAGAGCACGACCTGGAGCGAGCGCTCGGCATGAGCGGCGGCTCGAGTCCCGGTGAGGAACTCGGCGAGCTCACCGAGCACCTCTGGCGTCACGTACGACAACGTGTGATCGGCGTCGACCTCGATCAGGCTCGCCCCGGGAATCTGTTGCGCCAGGTACCGACCGTGCGAGGCCGGGAACAACCCGTCCCTGCTCGGTTGGATGACGAGCGTCCGCGCGGTGACCTCCTGAAGAAGATCACGGACGTCCAGATTCACGATCGAGTCGAAGAACGCGAGGACCGAGTTCGGCGTGGCCATCAGCCGCTCGTAGCGCGCCCACTCGTCGACGAGACGCGGATCGCTCGCCACGCTCGTCGCGAGGAAACCGGTCGACATGCCGGTCCCCCAACTCGACTGGAACACGTCGCGCAAGGCGGCGACGTCATGTTCGTCGACACCGATGTCGTAGCCCGGATGCCGGCGGTAGCAGGCCGACGCGCCGTAGAGGATCAATCCGTCGATCCGCTCGGGGCGGTTCACTGCGAGCCAGACGGCAGTGGCGCCGTTCATGCCCTCCGCGAGGACGACCGACCGCTCGAACCCGATCGCGTCCATCACGGCGAGCGCGTCGGCCGCATAGTCCTCGATCGTGTAGTCGGCCGGTGGCAACGGGTCCGACATGCCGAGGCCACGCAGCTCGCACAGGGCCATGCGGGACATCATCGCCAGACGTTCGTTCGGTCGGCTCATGAGCGGGAACTGCCATACCTGCTCCAGATGCGCCGCCATCGGTATGGCCAACAGGTTCGTCGGACCATCCCCCAGCACCTGGAACGCGACGTCAGCATCAGCCCGTCGCGCGAACTGAACTCGTGGAGCGAGGCTCATGGCACTCCTGCGGCTCGGAGAAGCGTTCATCGTGCCTGATCCACGGAGCGATGACGGCACCTTCTCGCGACCGCGACCTCGTCGGCATCTCGGGCACCGACCGTGGTCACCCGACGACGATGAGGTCCCCCGGAGCTGCTCCGAGGAGAGCGAGGGCTACGCGGGCGGGATCTGCAGCAGCAGCAGGATCAACGCCAGCACCCCTCCCCATGCGGTGACGGACAACCCGAGGGCGAGCTCGCCGATGCTCTGCGCAGCTTCCGGACCGCACGCCGTTGCGGCGGTGCTGAGCACGACGAGGGTGCACAGGATCCCGAGCACGTAGGACGAGCGACGGTAGATGCGTGGCATGGATGCTCCTCGACGATCCCCGGGCCGGAAGTCGATGCCGGCGACCCTGGTGACGACCGTACGGACCGGCCGGGAACCGCAACAGGGTGAGTTCTCACCGTCCGCATGCCGATGACCGAGTGTCACACCCCCGCCGTACCGTATCGAACATGCGTTCGACTGGGGAAGGGAACGACGAGCCGAGCGGCTCGGACGGCGCCGCCGGTGACGGTGCCGCCGACGGTGCCGCACCTGAGGGCGACGCGCCGTTCGGTCCGCCCGTGTTCGACGTGCCGTCCGAAGCCGCTGCTGTCATCGATGCCCTGCGAACGCTGAACGAGATCGACGTCCGAGCTCTCGGCGACGACGCCCTGCTCGGGCTGTTCGATGGCCTCGAGACGATCGACCGACTCTTCCACGGATCCCGCTTCGGCATGCTCGCCGAGCTCGACGTCCGCCAGCTCACCGACCGCCGTCTGGGCCACGTCACCGCCAACGAAGCCGGGTGGCGGCACGGCGCGGATCCCAAGCGCGTCCGCGCCGATGCTGCGGTCGCCAAGACGCTCCGGCGGCATCAACCCAAGCTGGCGGCGGCGCTGTCCAAGGGCGAGGTGTCGGTGGACCGCGCCCGCGAGGTGTGCCGCCGGGTCAACGACCGCAACCGCCACGCCCTCGAAGGGGCCCAGGACAGCCTCCTGGACCTGTGCAACTCGCAGTCGACGTTCCGCCAGTTCACCCGCGACGTCGAACAACTCGCCCGGCTCGCCGACCAGGACGGCGCAGAACCGCCGACGCCCCGCAACCACGCCCGCCTCGAGCAGTCCGGCGACCAGGTCTCCGCCACGATCGACATCTTCGGCACCGCCGGCATCGGGTTCGCCAAGCGCCTCCAGGCCGAGGCGGACCGCCTGTTCCGCGGCTACTCGCGCGACGCAGCGGAGTGCCCCGACGTCGAGATCCCGCCCCGGTCCGCGCTGCTCGCCGAAGCCTTCCTCAACCTCGTCGAGCGCGGTGCGGCCAACCCCACGAGCGGCAGGGCACAGCCCGCCGCCGACATCGCGATCATCATCGACGTCCACCACTCGCAGCTCGCCGACCTCTTCCACGACGGCACGCTCCTCCCGGGCAAGGGGGTGGGCCCCGTCGACTGGTCCCAGCTCGCCGAGGACATCAGCGGCCATCGACTTCGGTACGCGTCCCGCGAATGGGAGATGCTCACCTGCGACCCCACCTACACCTGGGTCATCAAGGGCGCCGGCGGGCACCCCATCGCCTGCAAGCCCGACGAACGCCACGCCAGCCGCGAGCAGCGCCGCAACCTCGAGTTCCGGGACGGCCGCTGCTGCTACCCGGGCTGCGACGCGCCCGCCTCCTGGTGCGATGCACACCACGTGCGCCACCACCACGACGACGGCGAGACCGACGTCTGCAACCTTGCGCTGCTCTGCCGGCGCCACCACGGCGTCATCCACCGGACCGGCTGGAAGATGGAGGCGAACCCCGAACCGCAACCGGGCGACGGGTTCTTCACGATCACCAGCCCCAGCGGGCACACCATGCAGACCCAGCACCGACGACCACCCGTACCCGTCTGAGCACGGGACCGGTCGGACCAACCCACCTTCCCCACCCTGCATGCAACCGAGCTCGCTCCGACCACCCGCGCTCCGGCGCGGGCATTCCCGCGTGCTGGTTCGAGATGTGTCCGACCGTCTAGGTTCGCCGCCCGTGGTGGAGGGGGCTGTGCGCACGGCGACGACCGAGGACGCACGCGCGCTGTCGCAGGTCCTCTCCCGCGGGTTCGAGGACGATCCGGTCTGGCGCTGGATGGCACCGCAGGACCGGCGCTGGCCCGGCCGCATGGCCCCGGTGTTCCGTCACCTCATCGGCCCGTCGATCGGCCACCGCACGGTCTGGACCACCACGTCGCACGAGGGTGCGGCCGTGTGGGCCCCGCCCGGGGCCTGGAGCTTCCCCACCAGCGCAGCGGTCCGCAGCGGCCCCGCCATGCTGCGCGGCTTCGGCGTCGCCGGTCTCCGCCGCACGCTCCGGATGGTCGGACGCATGGAGGACGCCCACCCACGGGAGCGGCACTGGTACCTGGAGTTCCTGGCCACGGACGCCCACCTCCGGGGACGGGGCATCGGCTCCGCGCTCATCGGTCCCGGCCTGGAGCGGGCGGACGCCGAGGGCGCCGGCGCCTACCTGGAGAGCTCCAAGCTCGACAACGTGCCCTTCTACCGGCGGCACGGCTTCGAGGTCGTCGAGGAGATGGTCGCCGTCCCGGGCGCGCCGCCCCTCTGGCGCATGTGGCGCGACCCGCGCTGACGGCGCCCCTCCCAGAACTCAGATCAGGTGCGCGACGTCGTTGAAGCGGCGGATCCGCCACCGACCGTCGGCCTGCACGACCAGCTCGCTGATCGAGGCGTTGTCCGCACCGACGAACGCGAACGGCGTGCTCCCGGTCGCCATGGCGAGCAGCTGGCCGATCACGCCCCCGTGCACCACCGCCACCACCCGGCCGTCGGGGTGCGCGGCGTGGATCGCCTCGACCCCGGCCCGCAGCCGTGCCGCGAAGACCTCGCCCGGCTCCGCGCCCGGGATCACGTCCCAGCGCTCTTCGGTGAACATCGCTGCGGCGATCGGGTCGCCGGATGCGACCTTCGCCCGGAACTGCTGCTCCCACTCCCCCAGGAACACCTCTCGGAGATCGGCCAGCACGTTGGGCTCCACCTGCACCCCACCGTCACGGGCGAGCAGCTCCACCAGCGGCGCCGCGGTCTGGTGCGTCCGCTGCAGCGTGGTCACGTAGACGGCGTCGATCGTCCGGCCCGCCCGGTGCTCCGCGGCCAACCGCTCCCCCACCCGGCGCGCCTGCTCCTCGCCGTCGGGTGCGAGTGGCGGGTCGCCGTGGCCGTCCCGCAAGGGGAACGGCCGGTCGGGGTGCTCGGACGCCGACTCGCCGTGCCGCACGAGCACGATCGTCGTGGCACCGGTCGGCGGCTCGAATCGGTACTGGCGGATGCCGCCGTCGTCCGGCTGATCTTCATCGGTCACGGCCGACAGGATGTCACGCGGTTCAGACCGCCCCGACCCAGACTGCCCTGACTCAGACCGCGGCGCAGCTGCCCTCGGCGGGCGACGCGACGATGGGCGTGTCGCCGTTGACGATCTCGATCGTCACCTTCGGGTTGATCTCCACCAGCGCCGAGCGGACGACCTCGCAGGCCTCCAACGCCTCGTCGACGGTGACCGGGTCCCACTCCTCGGCGATGAGCGTCACCGCGGTGTCGTTGACGATCGAGGTCGACGACAGCTTGGACACCCACGTGCCGGTGGCGCCCTCCTTGATCGCGTCGATGTGCTCGAGGTCGATGTCGCCGTTGGGCGTCCCCGGATCCGGCACGGTCGCATCGGGATCGTCGGTCGGCTCCTCCACGCTGTCCTCGTCGAGGTCGATCCCGCAGACGTCCTTGGTGTACCCGTCGATCTTCTCCGCGGCGGCCTGCACCTCGGGGTCGAGGATGATCTCCAGCGCGGCGCTCGCCGAGTCCATGTCGTCGCCGTCCAGCTGCCCGAGCTGCTCGGCGACCTCGGCCAGCACCCGGAACGGCTGACGCAGCTCCGAGGGCGCGACGTCGCCCAACGCGGAGAGCGCCTCGACCGCCGCGGCCGGGTCGTCGAGCTGGCTGGCGTCGCTCGCTGCGAGATCCTCCACGGCCTGGCAGTACTCGCCGCCGGCGTCCGAGTCGTCGCCGCTCGAGCCCGACTCGGGCCGCTCGTTCGACTCCTTGGGTGCCGGGAGCGCCACCTCGTCGTCACCGCAGCCGGCCAGCACGCCGCCGAACGTCAGGACGGCGGCCAGCGCCAGCACGGGAGTCACAGGACGGCGACGGGCGGGGACGGTGCGCATGACGCCAGTCTGCCGTGCCGGCCGCCCGCACCCCGCAGACCGCCGGTCAGCCCCGAATCCCGTTCCCACGACCGGTCCTTCTTGGCATCATGTGCCGACGCCCGCAGCCGGCGACCGACGAACAGAGCACCCGGAAGGAGCACGGACGTGACGGTCCTCCTGCTCAACGCCAGCTACGAGCCCCTGCGGGTGATCACGCTGCGCCGGGCGATCGGCCTGGTGTTCGCCGGCAAGGTGGACCTCGTCGAGTCCAGCGACGAGCACCTGCTCCACACCAGCGGCGGCGACGTCTACGAGGCGCCGGTCGTCGTCCGGTTGCGGCGGATGGTCAAGGTGCCGTTCCAATCGGTCGCCCCGCTGTCGCGCCGGGCGATCGAGGCCCGCGACGAACGCCGGTGCCAGGTCGTCGGCTGCGACCGCAGCGGCCAGACCGTCGACCACGTGGTGCCGCGCTCCCGGGGTGGCACCCACGAGTGGACCAACGTCGTGCTCATGTGCACGCGCCACAACTCGCACAAAGGCGCACACCTGCTGTCGGAGCTCGGGTGGCACCTCAAGCGCGAACCCACCGCACCGCGGGGCGAGCTGGTCATCCTGGCCCGGGCCGGCATCCGCCAACCGCCGTCGGCCTGGACGCCCTACCTGCCGGGGATCGCCGCGGCCTGAGCGGTGCCGTCTGCAGTACGGGCCTCCCGCCAGCGCCGGCTCAGGTGCTCGAGCGGCAGGAACGCCGTGATGCAGATCGTGTGCGGCAGGAACGAGATGCCGATCATCAGGTAGGTCATCACGTGCAGCAGCAGCACGCCGACGAGGGCGAGGTTGCGCACGAGCTTGGGCGCCCGAGGGAACAGCAGGACGACCGCCGCCACCTCGAACGCGATGAACGCCCACTGCGCCAGCACCAGCAGCCCCGGGTACGGCAGCAGCCAGTCGCCGATCGTCGACCCACGCCGGACGATGGCCCGGGCGAACGTGGCGGACTCCATCCACTCCCATCCGCCGAAGCGCAGCTTCGCCCACGCCGAGAACGGATAGGCCAGGACGAAGACGACCTGCACCACCCGCAGGGCCCAGCCCGACAGCCGCTCGACGGCGACGCCGGCCCGCGGGGTCAGCGCCAGCACCAGCAGCGCCACCACGATCGTCAGGCGGTCGTGGTCGACCTTGGACCAGGAGAACGCCCAGAGCAGCCAGATCACGTAGGCGCCGAACACGGTCGCCGCCGCGGCACGCGGGGCGCGACGGGTGCACATCCACACGGCGGCGGCCACCAGCAGCACCCGGAGCGCCAGCATGGTCGTGGGGTTCGGCGCGCCCAGGTGCAGGATCCGGGCCAGCAGCACCGGCCGGTAGAAGGAGCCCGGCGCGTCCTCGTGGCCGATCGCCCACTGATCGGTGACCAGCACCGTGAACACGACGGTCACGGCGATGATGCGGGCGAACACGTCCACCCGCTCCACCGGGACCGGCTCGTACCAGTACCGCTGCCAGCCCAGCCGGAACCGCTCGATCACGGCTCACCCTCCGTGGCGGGCCACACCTGCACGGTCTCGGTGAACGACGACACCGGCTCGCCGTCGACCAGGTCCTTGCCGAGCTTGCGGAGCTCCAGCTCCACGAGCGGATCCGAGGAGTGGGTGCGGTTGTAGGTGGTCACCAGCTCGGCCATCTGCTCGTCGGTCAGGCGACCGCCGCGGCCCTGTTGGCCCTCCACCTCGGCCCGTCGCAGCCCGAAGGCCAGGGCATCCAGGCGGATCTCGTCGCCCGAGCGGGTGGTGCCCAGGAACTCGACCTTGGTCACCCGGCCGTCGGGCTTCACCGCGTGGGCGAACATGCGGAACGGGGCGAAGGGCCAGGCGTCGTCGGTCAGTCCGGCGGCCCCGATCGCCGTCATGGCGACCAGGAGGACCGCCACGAGCGACCGCCAGCCCGCGCCGGGCGGGGCGCCCGACGATGCGTCGATCTCGGTGACCGGCTCGGTCACGCCCGGCACCGTCCGTCGCTCGACACGAGGAGAGACAATAGAGCCGGCCTGTCCCCGTCGGACCGGACCCGCTACACTAGAACGCGTTCTAGTTTTTCGGTCCCACTCGGCGCCCGGACCACCTGGCCGTCCTTTGGAGGAGCGTCCCATGCAGCTTCGTTCTCCGTTCCCGATCCCGTTCGGCTGGTTCCAGGTCGCCTGGTCCGCCGACGTGAAGCCGGGCCAGATCCTCCCCTTCGAGAGCTTCGACCGGAAGCTCGTCGTGTGGCGCGACGAGGACGGCGCCGCTCACGTCAACGACGCGTTCTGCCCGCACCTCGGCGCCCACTTCGGCTACGGCGGCCAGGTCGTCGGCAACGACATCGCGTGCCCGTTCCACGGCTGGCGGTTCGACGCCCAGGGCCAGAACACGCTGATCCCCTACTCGGAGCGCATCAACAAGAAGGCGTGCGTCGAGTCGTTCCCGGTGACCGAGGCCAACGGCCTGATCATGGCCTGGTACCACCCCGAGGGCGTCGACCCCATGTGGGAGATCCCGGTCGTCCCCGAGTTCAACGACCCCGAGAACTTCACCGCCGTCGAGACCCGCGAGTACCTGGTCCACGCGCCGTGGCAGGACCTCGCCGAGAACGGCGTGGACTCGGCCCACTTCCGCTACGTGCACCACACCGAGGAGGTGCCCGAGCTCGAGAGCTACGAGACCGACGGGCCCTTCACGAAGATGCGCTCCATCCAGCGCTTCCCCACCCCTCGAGGCGTGGTCGACGGTCGCATCGACGCCGACTCGTTCGGTCCCGGCTTCAGCGTGATCCGCTTCTCCGGCATCGTCGACACGTTCCTCATGGGCTGCAACACGCCGCTCACCGCCAACTCCTGCCACATGCGCTTCACGTTCACCGTCCGCAAGCTCGGCGACGACGCGCTGAGCTCGACGGTCGGCCAGGCCTTCGTCGCCGAGATCGACAAGCAGGTCCAGGAGGACACGCCGATCTGGCAGAACAAGGCGTACCTGGCCCGGCCGGCGCTGGCCGACACCGACGGCCCGTTCACCAAGTTCCGCCGCTGGGCCTCGCAGTTCTACGCCCAGGACGTCGACGACTCGCAGCTCGTCTACTACCCGGCCGAGACCTACGACTACGAGCCGGTCGAGACCGCATCGCGGAAGTTCGGCTCCGACCCGATCACCAGCTGATCCGGCGCCGGGGCGTTCAGCCCTGGCCCGGCGGCGTCGGCCACGTCGGGAAGTCCTGCCCGCCGCTCGGCGGTGACGGGGGCGGCGGCGCGGGCGGCTGCGGGTAGGTCGGCGGTTGCTGGTAGGTCGGCGGTTGCTGGTACGGGGGCTGCTGGTACGGGGGCTGGGGGTACCACTGCTGCTGCCAGCCGTTGGGCGGGCCGGTGGGGCCGCGACGGTCGCGGCCGCGTCGCACCAGGCCGACGATCAGCAGGATCAGCCCGACGACGACCGGCGACCGCGGCCACGCCGAGCATCCCGAAGATCGGGCCGATGAACTCGCCCACGTCGTCGCCGTCGAGCGTGCGCCCGACCGTGAACGACCTCGACAGCGGCGACTGCGACGGCTCGCCCGGCCACGAACAGGTCGCCGTGTACTCGCCGGGCGCCAGCCGGGCCGACGAGATCACGTCGTAGGCGTCGGAGCCGTTGAGGAGCGTCGAGTCGAACGGCGAGCGGATGACGGTCACCGGCGTGCCGTCGCGCAGGGCCATCGTGCAGTCCGGCACGGGCGGCTCGTACCCGTCGACCGCGATGCCGACGGCCATCGTCTCGGGGTCCGACTCGTCGAGCGGCGCGTCGACCGAGAAGTCGATCGAGCCCGGGACCGGCTGGACCTCCGGACCCTCGATCGCCACGTCCCGGGTGAACTGGTCGAAGTCGAGCTGACCGCCCAGGATCGAGAAGACGACGATGCCGCCGACGACCGAGATGACCATCAGCACCGACCCCGCGATGACCAACCCGCGACCGGGTCGGCTCTCGGTGGGCGCCACGGGCGCGGTGATGGTCACGCGTCCACGGTACCGGGGGATGTGCTCAGGGCTTCTCGTTGCTGACGATCCACATGGCGTAGAACTGCGCCGCACCGCCGTAGGCGTGGCCGAGCGCCAGACGGGCACCGTCCACCTGGTGGTCGCCGGCCTGGCCCCGCACCTGCATGGCCGCCTCGCCGAAGCGGATCATGCCGGAGGCACCGATCGGGTTGGTCGACAGCACGCCGCCCGAGCAGTTGACGGGCAGATCGCCGGTCATGGCGGTGGCGCCCGACTCGGTCATCTTCCACCCCTCGCCCTCCTCGGCGAAGAGCAGGCCCTCCATCCACATGGGCTCGTACCAGGAGAACGGCACGTAGATCTCGGCCACGTCGATCTGCTCGCGCGGATTCGTGATCCCGGCCTGCCGGTACACGTCCGCAGCGCAGTCCAGGCTCGCCTGGGGGCGCACCTGGTCGCGACCCGACGCCGTCGCCGGCTCGGATCGCATGGCCGTGCCCAGGATCCACGCCGGCGGGGTGCCCGTGGCGGCCTGCGCGGCCTCGGCCGCCTTCTCGCCGCCGAGCACCATCGCGAACGCTCCGTCCGAGCTGGGGCACGTCTCCGCGTACCGGATCGGCTCCCACAGCATGAACGACTCCTTGATCGAGTCGTACGTGATGTCGGGCTCGTGCAGGTGCGCGTAGGGGTTCTTCAGCGCGTTCAGGCGGTCCTTGAGGGCCACCAGGATCCCGATGTCGTCGGGCGCTCCCGATCGGCGCATGTACTCGCGGATGAACGGGGCGAAGTAGCCGCCCGCGCCCGCCACCAGCTGCTGCTGGAAGGGGATCGGGAACGACAGCGCCCACATGGCCTCGGACACCGACTGCTGCTGCCACCCGATCGTGAGGACCCGCTCGTGCACGCCGGACTCCACGTGGGAGGCCGCCACGATCGCGGTCGACCCGCCCACCGAACCGGCGGTGTGCACCCGGAACAGCGGCTTGCCGACGGCGCCGAGGGCCTCGGCCAGGTACGGCTCCGGCATCATGATGCCCTCGAAGAAGTCGGGCGCCTTGCCCACGACGACGGCGTCGATGTCGTCCATCGTCAGCTGCGCGTCCTCGAGCGCACGGTAGGCGGCCTCACGGAGGAGGCCCGGCAGGGAGACGTCGCCCCGGACCGCGGAGTACTTGGTCTGACCGACGCCGATGACGGCAACGCGGTTGGCACCCATCACTCACCCTCCAGGACGCACACGAGGTTCTGCTGCAGGAGCTGGCCACCGGTGGCGTGCGCGACGCCCCGCCCGGCGGAGCCGGCCGAGATGCGGTCCGACACCTCGGCGATGCGGATCAGTCCCGCTGCCAGCATCGGGTTGGCGGCCAGCGGACCGCCGGACGGGTTGATCTCGACGTCGTCGCCGAGCCCGAGCTCCGAGGCCACGATCGCCTCCTGGAACGTGAACGGCGCGTGCAGCTCCGCCACGTCCACGGCGCCGCCGGCCACGCCGGCCTTCTCCGCTGCCCGGGCGATCGACGGGGCGACCGTCAGGTCGCGGGCGCCGATGTTGTGGCTGTCGATCCGGTGGTCGATCCCCCGGATCCAGGCCGGACGGTCGTTCCACTCGCGGGCCTTGTCACCGGCCGCCAGCACGACCGCGACGCCGCCGTCGGAGATCGGCGGCAGGTCGTGCTTGCGCAGCGGGTCGCTGAAGTACGGGGCGGCGAGCAGCTCGTCCACCGACGGCGAACCGGTCACCTGCGCCTTGGGGTTGGACTCCGCCGCGGTGCGGTTGCGGTGCGCGATCTGCGCCATCTGCTCGGCGGTGATCGTGCCGGCGTCGAGCATGGCCCGTGCCTGGAGGCCGGCGAAGGCCACCGAGTCGGGCCACAGCGGGCCGTAGTAGTAGGGGTCGAGGCCCCGGCTCATCACGTTCGGCAGGTCGCCCGGCGAGGCCTTGGAGTAGCTGTAGACCAGCGCCGTGTCGGCGTGACCGGCCTGGATCTTCAGCCACGCCTCGTACAGCGCCCAGGCGCCGTCCATCTCCACGTGGCTCTCGACGATCGGTGGATAGGCGCCGACCGCGTCCAGCGTCATCACGAAGCTGAAGGCCTGACCGGCCAGGTAGTCGGAGCTGCCGGAGCAGGTGAAGTCGATGTTCTCGATGCCACCGACCCGGTCGAGGACCTCGCGGATGACCGGCTGGATCATCTCGACCTCGTTGGTGGCCGTCGCGGCGCGCCGGTGCTTCGTCTGGGCGGTCGCGACGACGGCGACGTCTCGTGCGGGCGCCATCACATGTGTCCCTTCAACTGCTCGGCGGGCACATCGGGCTCGTCGATCGGCCGCCAGTACCGGATGTTCTCCATGGACGTGGTGAGCTGGTCGTCGTCCACCCAGACCGGCTCCACCCGCATGCCGATGCGGACCTTGTCGTAATCGATCTCGCCGACCGTGCCGTAGAGCGACACGGCGGCGCCGTCGCAGAGGAACAGGCCCGACACGAACGGCGTGGGCGGGGCGTTGACGCCGAAGCCGATGTGCACCACGCAGAACGACGTGATCGTGGCCTTGGGCCCGATCTCGACCGTCTCGCTCATGACCTCGCCGGTCACCGGCGACACGCCCCGGGAACCGACGTAGACCTCGCCGGTGCTCGGGCAGCGCTCACCCAGGATCTTCTTCTCCTTGAGGCCCCGCAGGAAGCGGGTCTGCGCCAGGCCGGGCGTGTAGTCGTAGACCATCGCGGCCGGCATGCGCAGGCGCTGGACCGGCTCGTCCACGCTCGCGTTCGGCACCGTGGGCTGCGGCTGGCTCCAGAGGCCGCCGGGCAGCGTGGAGATGCTGCGGTCCCCCTCGGGCGTGCTCATGCTGCGTCTCCGATCAGCTCGAAGCAGGCGATGTCGGTGATGTTGCCCTCGGTCTCCTCGGCCCAGCGGATGCGGACGCGGGCACCGGAGCTCACGGCGTCGGGTCCGGGGGCGTCGATCACGTGGAGCATGGCGGTGTCGGCGCCGTCGAGCTGGATCAGCGCGAGCGCATGGGGCCGATCGAGCGGCTGGTTCTCGCGGACCTCGGCGACCCAGCTCCACGAGGTGACGGTCCCCTCGCTGCCGATCTCGACCATGTCGGTGAGCGGCACGCCGGTCGTGGGGTCGTACTCCACCGGCGGGCACACGACCTTGCCGTCGGCGCCCTTGATGCCGAGCACGCGGCGGTCGCGCAGGCCGGTGAGGAAGGCACCGATCACGGGTCCGGTGGTGCGCATGAACCCGTACTCGATGGTCAGCGGGGCGTGGAGGAGATCTCCCCCCGCCTGGGAATCGTTCACGTGTGACCCCCCGGGGTGTGTGGACGGAACGTCGACCCCGGGCCGGCCGGGGACGCCGGCGGCAGACTAGAACACGTTCCAGTTCGCTGCGAGTCGATCGCGAGGGGTTCGGGAGGCCCCGGTTTCAGCCTGCGAACCGCCGCACCAGGCGCCGGGCCCGGGCCGCGGCGTCGGCGTGGTGGACGTCGGCTGCGTCCATCAGCGCGGCGGCGTCGAGCCCCGCGTCGACGAGCTGGTCGAGGTCGTCGACGATCCAGCCCTCGAGCACCGAGCGGTCCGCCTCGGGGTGGAACTGCAGGCCCAGGTGCGGACCGGCGGCGAACGCCTGGGCGCCGGCCGCGCTGCGGGCCAGCTCGGTGGCAGCCGGCGGGACCGTGAAGGCGTCGAAGTGCCACTGCAGCCACGGGCCCGTCTCGATGCCCGCGGCCGTCCCCTCCGGGTTGACGTCGACCGGGAACCAGCCGATCTCGGGATGCTCGGTCCGCCCGACCGTGCCGCCGAGCGCGGTCGCCAGGATCTGGCCGCCGAAGCACAGCCCGAGGACCGGGACCCCGGCCGCGTCGGCCCGGCGGAGGAACGCGACCTCGGGCTCCACCCAGTGCGCGACGGCGGGGTCGTCGACCGACCACCGCGAGCCGAACAGCACGACCCGGTCGAAGCCGGTCGGGTCGGGGAAGTCGGGCGAGCCGATCGGGCTGCCCGGGCCGTCGCACACCTGGTGGACCGCGACGTCCGCGCCGATCTCGCCGAAGGCCCGGCCGACGTGGCCGTCACCCGAGTTGGCGTCGTGGTGCACGAACAGGACCCGCACGGGGGCCACTCTCGCGCGGGAGGCGCCGCCGTCCGCTCAGCGCACCTGGCCGGAGTTTGGCGCGACCTGCATCGACGACGTGTCGACGGCGACCAGATCGGTCCCCTTGATCGTCCCGAGCGTCCGCAGGTCGTCGTTGTCGAAGCGGTCGTCCGGCGTCCCCGACAGGTACCAGGCCGACCCGTTGTCCGCGAGCACCATGCCGTGCACCTTCAGGGCCTCCGCCACGACCCGGGCCTGGGAGCCGAGCCGCGACGTGTCGAAGTCCGCCCGCAGGCGGAACCAGGCCCCCATGGGCGGTGCCGTCGCCGCCGAGGTGGACCCGGCCTGGTGTCGCGCCGGCCAGAGGTACGACCGCTGCGTCGTCGGCGCCGTGAAGCGGATGGCGTGGTCGATGCGTCCGGCCGCCACCTCCTCGTAGCGCACGAGGCCCGGGAGGATCGGCAGACCCGCGGCGTCGGCCGAGGTCCAGCCCGCCGGACGCAGCGCGTTCGACCGCAGGTCCCACGTGGCGCCCGAGCCCGCGGTCCAGCCGCCGTCGCCGCGACGGGTGGCGTCGAACAGCTCGTACAGGCGGCAGGTCGAGTCGTCCACGACGATCACGTGGTGGTCGCTGCCGTGCTCCACCGGCGCGTCGGCGGGCACGGGGTACGGCCCGGGATCGCTCTCGTCGCCGTAGTCGAACGTCACCGGCACCGGGGCCTGACCGGCGCCGACACGGGTGAACGGGATGCCGATGGGCCCGCCCTCCCACAGCCCGGCACCGAAGTCGGCCTTGAGGCCGCGGGTCGCCCCGATCGTGGTGCGCCAGTCGTCGGAGCGGGCGTGCACCGCCAGCCCGGACACGTCCGCGTGCCAGAAGCTGTCGGCCGGGAACAGCGGGCACGGCCCGATCGTGGGGCTCGACGGCCGGGTCGTGCCCGGCGCGCCGGGTCCCGCCGGCGCGCACGACGCCAGGAGCAGGGCCGCACCCGCCATCGCCGCGACGAGGCCGGCGGGTCGGCGGAACGGTCGGCGCGCGGTCATGGCCGTGCATCGACCGGACGGCGCCCGCAACTTGAGCGGCTCAGGGACCGTGCACCAGCGCGTCCAGCTGCGGGGAGCGGCAGTCGGCGAACGCGCGGTAGCCCGCGTCGTTCAGGTGGTGCCGGTCGGGCGTGATGGCGTCGGCCCAGGTCCAGTACTCCGCCCGGAGCATCTCCGGCGTCACCCCCGGGGCCCGGAGCACGTCGTTGCAGTCGATGACCGCGACGAGGTTGCCCGGTGTCCCGACGAACCCGTTCACGACGAGCCGGCTGTCGTAGCGGAGGTCGTACGTCGCCGTGACCGAGACCGCCCACGGCGTGATCGGGAGCCAGACCGCGGCCACGCCCCCGCGCGGCGAGCTCGGCGTCGAGCGCGGTCATCGCCGCGGTCAGCGGCGCCGGCGACTGCCCGACCGACAGGTCGTTGGTGCCGCCGGACAGGACGACCAGACCCACGTCGTCCTCACACGCGTCGAGCTGCGCGAGCAGCCGCTCGGAGATGCTGAAGCTGGTCGACGGGTCGCCGGTGGCCGGCTGCGTGAAGCCCGCACCGCCCCGGGCGTTGTTGACGGTGACGGTCCCGTCGGGGAACGACAGGTGCTGCGTCCACATGCCGGCGATCGAGTCGCCGGCGACCACGACGGTGTCGGGGCCTCGATGCGGGCAGACGGTCGGTGGCGACCGGTTGACACCGCTCCCGCCGCTGATGCCCGGTTGGGTTCAGCCGGCGCCGACGAGGGCCAGGCAGATGGCGGTCGCGACCGCCCAAGGCTTCGGGTGCACGATGGTCCTCTCCTCCGCATCGTGAGCGCCCCTCTCGGTTGTGGCTCAGAGCATACGACTCGGCTCAGAACCGGTGCGCACGTGCCGGGAAGCTCGGCAGCAGCGCCCGGAACGAGCGGGCCCGGACGCACCCGGCCCACACACCGGCGCCGTACGCGGCGTCGTCGAGCACGGCGAGCCCCGCCACCGAGGCCAGCTCCGCGGGGCCGAGC